>CAYFJM010000111.1:0-6484 GCA_964343415.1 uncultured Vicinamibacteraceae bacterium
TTCAACACCACTCTATCGACATAGTGAAGTAAATCGGCCATCGTACTCCCGCCAAATCCACGAGGAATTACGGTGAGCGGTGCCAGATCTGCTTCCATCGTGTTCCAACGAGCAAAACTCGAGCTGCCTGTGAGCACAATAGCGCCTTCTGGTCGAGAATCTGCGTTCGCATCAAACGCTGCGACTGCATCAGCCCACCGCGAAGGATCGCTCGGCGTCTGCCCAGTCGGTGTCGAGACAAGACCAACAACGAGAAAAAACGCCACAAAAAGCGATGTATTACGAAATTTCATATCAGATCTCCTAACAATGTCTGGAACGGCCTCAATTATAAGCTTCCCGAAGAACAAATACTGAGTAAATGTAATAACAGCCAGTCCCATAGCCTCAATCGGCAGAATTCATAAAGAATAGTAGTGAGTTGCCGTTCATTCGCTGCTTGTCCTAAACTCCAGAATTATTCCTTTTGGTTAACACATATATACCCAGAGTCAAAGCACATTCAATGACCAAATTATTTATCCATATTTTAAAGGAGGCACCATGCCAGTAGCAGATAAGCTAAAACTTGGAACCGAGAGTTTCTCCGTAGAGGGCACCATCACCTCCATCACGACCACCGCAAACGGTGCCACAGCAAATGTTGTTGGAAAAGCCGGACATTACGGCAAGGTTTGGTTGACGTATAACTTTCTTGTTAACCCCAAGCATGACACGCAAGGGTCCGTCACAGGTGTGGGCCGCGGCCTCACTGATAATGGCGAAATGAACGAAGGCATCCGAAATGGAGTATGGACTCGCGATGGACACATCATGACAGTCTATTCGTTGGATGATGTCACCGACGGACTTATTAATTTTTGCGTCGAAACATGGGACCTTCGTAACGATTCAGTCAATTTCGAATTTTCACGAGTAGAAAAATAACCGTCAACTGAATGTCACCTATGTTCGCAGTTCATAGCACGGCGCCGTCGCTCACTCCGCTGCACGTCGGCGTCGTGCATATTAATGGCACACGGCACACCTAAAACCGAAACAACCGATTAATTTTTATAACGAATCCTCGGTTTCGTAGTTCCGACAAGCGATCCGGGCGAAGCGGATCCGTCTCGCGATCTTCGCTGTACACCACGAATAATTCACTTCCTGGCAGATATTCCCAACGAAATCGAAAGTTATTGCTTATTGAATTAGTGCTTGAGTTGTATTGCATCAATCCGCTAAACAGCATCCTCGGCGTGAACGTATAGTTCACCCGAGACACCGCTAGAACCATCTCCGAAGAACCTTGAGGCATGTCAATCCAATTAAAAGAAAGTGTCGGCTCTACGGACAGACGCTGCGTGACTTCCAAGCGCGCGCGCTGCAGTCCAAATGACCGAATACTGCCGTTAAAGTACTCACCCAATCGTGCCGTAAACGTACCAGTCAATCGGCGTTGAGCTCCGGGCGTGTACTTCGCTTCCACATCACGAAATCGGTAACCTCCGACGGGCAGCGTGACACTCGGATTCAGTTCAAACGGGCGCACAAGATACTCATAGTTTTCAGCGACAGACACTCCAACTCTGTCGCTGGTCTCAAACTCCGTTAGGAATCCAAACTGCGTTTGCCGAGTTTCTACGGTACCGGTATCCGCCGCTACGGTGTAATCCAATGCCGCCTCAAGTCGAAACTGACGAATCGCATCGTTTGATTGGGGGCGCGGACTGTACCGCCCAGATGTATACGAGCGTCGGAAATTATCACGGCGGAGAAACCCAATCTCCGGCATAAAATTATCCTCGACGACTAAATGCTCAGCCTCATAACCAACAAGATCGCCCGTGTATAAGAACCGCCCTTGGTAACTTGCATCACGGTCGCTAAAGTTCGGCGTATTTGTTTTTGCCGCATACCCGACAAGATTCACATTTTCGTAAAACGAAAACGTACCATCCGCGCCAATAGTTTGACTTGAACCTGGTCCGGATAATGAGACAGAACGATTTGTCATGAGTGCCCCGACGCTGCTTCGTCGCAGCACATCGCGCTTGAATCGGACAACCGTAAAGTTGGTTGCCTCCGCTCCAGAAATTACTTCATCATCCGTCTGGATATTCAATGCACCAACATCTAGCGCACCGACTTTCCCGGTAACACGCCCACCACCGACAATGGGTACAACGGAACTACCTTGCAAACCGATCCGCCGTGAATAAAACAATGTGGGAGCGTTGCCACTTCCGGCCGAACTTCTAGAACTTCCAGCAAGTTGTCGCAACGCGCTATTTCTATTGCTGATGGTGACACCTCGAGCGAAATCAAAAATCCCACTACCCTCAAGAAAAAACTCTCGTTTTTCAGGGAAAAACAGGCTAAATCTCGTCAGATTGACCTGTTGTTCATCGACTTCAACTTGCGCAAAGTCCGTGTTGTAAGTCAGGTCCGCCGTTAGGTTCTCTGTGATGCCGTATTTCACGTCAAGACCGGCATTCGCGTCGGCAATGTTTCGTGTCGGCGGCACAGCCATCAGGTCCGTCGTAACGCCGCCAATCGCATAGGGCTTAATCTCTACATTCTTTCCCCCTGCTGGCACCTCAATCCCAACCATGGTGGCGGATTCTGAAATACGAAATATTCCACTTCGACCTGCAGAAATTGGAATCGCATTCAGAAATACCCGCTCGTTTTTACGGCGGATGTTCCGCCGCAGCTGTACACCCCATACCTGATCAGAACCGGGACGATATCGAAGGGACTTGAACGGAATTTCCATCTCAACAGTCCATCCACCGGAAAATCGAGCCGTTCGTACATCCCACACAGGATTCCAATCACTGTTCGGATTCCCCTCATTCGTAATAGCAAAATCTCCAATCGCGCCCATTGGATTCGTATAAAACGCGACGGCATTTCGCTGATCGTGAAAGGTATCGAATGTGACCCATAATGAATCGTTGTCTCGTAACTGACTCGTATCCCGACGCATCTCATTCATAACCCATGCACTCTCAGGCGCCGAGTCCCAGACGCGTCCACTCACATAGACTGACGCATCACTGAAAAAAATCCACGCCTCTGTCTTTTCACTTGCGGGTGCACCTTCATTCGGCGTCTGCTGGATAAATCCACTAATTGCAGGGACCGTCTGATAAACAGATTCGTTAAGCATCCCATCAAGACGTAATCCATCCACGAGACGCACGGCCCGAATGGTCGCGTGCCCATCCTGGTCACGGACCATCGTGGCCGGCGATTCAGGAACCACAACACTTCCCGTGGTACTTTCCCGTAAAACATTCTGACCCGGGAATAACCTCGCGTTCCCGTCGGCAGGACGAGTTGCGTCACCGTCGAAAGCGCGGCGGAGACGCTCAACAAGCTCATCCTGTGCCGAGAACAACTCCGAGACTGTGCCATCAACGATGACACTCTCTAAGACCGTGTCGTCAACAACATCGGAGAGTTTCGCGGTCAGTCGTATTCGATCCTCAAACCGTTGGTACGTCCCCGTAATCACCCACTGGGGACCAGACGCCCCTCCCCTCCCGTCTCCAGTACTGGGAAATTCGTCAGACGATACTGCCCCCTCCACCACTAGTTCCACGACCCCCTCTAAGCCAACCGCAACAACCTCTGCGATACCGATCCCCCACCAATCATCGGACGGATTTCCAGAAATATTGACGAAGGCCGTCACCGTCACACGAGCACGGTCGCCCTCTTGTTGAGAAACACTCTCCTGTCGCTCTATTTTCGAATGCGCGTACGCAGGCCATCCACCGATGGCAGCCATACCAAGAACTGTCGTTATGACTGCTACCTTGAAACAACACCTAATGCTACGCATCAACAAAATGAATACCATCAACAGTCACAACCAACATAGCGCTCGACGATACTCTTCATTACTCCATGCAGAGGGCAGCGCTCGAGGGGCGATCAATCAAAGCATGACAAACAGGTAATCATATGCGACTTGTCCTGTACGTATCTCGACACGCCTTCGCACGGCGTAGTTCTCTCTAATTGATGGTGACGCCTGCTGGATCCTTGTCTGGGGTAAGGCTACCGTTGGGTCGTTTATACAAGATGCGCCCGTGCAATTCATCCGCGGGTGTAATCGTGTACGGATGAGTAAACATAAAGGTCGACTGGGTCGGCGTCCCAGACGGGTGACTAAATCCAACTGAATGCCCCACTTCATGTACGTGAATACCAAGGTCTAATCCTGACACTGTGCCGTAGACGATATGCCCAGGTCCCGTCTCACTCACTGGACTGCAAAAACATGCGTCGTTGCCATTATTATTAGCGTCGACCCAGAGTCCGGTCGTCTGATATTCAATGCTCACGACGCCAGCAGCTGTCCCCCAATCATCGCGCTTAAGTATTGTGCCGGGCGTATGGGATTTTGTTGTAATGATCGCATTCGTAAGAACATTGCCAGACAACTGACCGATTTTCGCAATCGCGTCTCTGGCTAACGTTTCAAACTCAGCAGGCACTTCGGCCTCAAGCGCCTGCATCCGTACACACGCGTTATACCCATCAGTGCTTAATTCAAGACAAGTAAATTGCCGAGTCCAGATCTCATAGGTAGGAGTCGCTGTTCGACGAGCCGTGCCTTGTGTCCCATTTTCCCGAAAAAGATAGTCAAAGAAGGCCAGATCAAATCCGTCGCCATCTGGAATAATCTCAGGGTTAATGGTCGTGGCTCCACTCATCGAAACTGCTGATTCCCTCGTGTGATAACCAGACGCTGACACCGAAAAAGTTGGTTGTCCAGATGCTGTCACCTCAAGGCTATACGTGCCGTCTGTTCCCGTCGTCTCCGACGTCGTGCCAATCGTCACGGTCGCGCCACTCACAACCGTCCCGGTCACAATATTCGTCACCGTCCCACTAAACGTCACAGCGTTTGTTGATGGCGCCGCAGTGTTAGTCGTTGCAGTCGCTGTAGGTGCTACAGGCGTTGTGGAGCTACTACCACCACACGCCGTAAGCACCGACGCGAAAACAACCAGGAGAAAATCAACGCGAGGATATTTCGACATAGATATACTGCCTCAATGTTTTTGACTATTTGTAACCTGCCAACGTAAAAAATATCATCGAAGTGAATTCTTGATCTCAAGATCTCGGTCAATCTATATGACCCAGATCCCTAATTTAACAAAGTGGAAAATTTATTCTAAGAATGGCCTGCTGGGTAAAAATCAATCGACTAAACGACATGCCGCCAATAAATTTCGTCGTCTTGAGTCACATACAAATCAGGTCGAGCTAACCAGCGTCTTACTAAACGGCTTGATCACAAGAAAATAGAACCCGACCCCAAAGACCATTGCGGGGCCCACCTCATACATCAGTGCGTCCAAGCCAAGCGCTCTCCACCCTAATGCGACAACAGTACATCCAATCATCACAACGAGCGCCGTTGACTCGTTGAGTTTTTCCCCGAGAGCATAAAGAATGATCAAGGGCGCAAAGGCGGCAGCCAGTACCGACCATGCATACAGAACTAGCGCAAACACACTGCTGACCGTAAATAACGAAATTCCAAGAGCAATAACTGTCACAACAGCGGTCGCAATCCTCCGCAATTCAATCGAATTGTCGTGGTTACCGATGACATCTTCGGTTAAGGCCGCACTACAACCCAAAATCTGTGAATCAGCTGTCGACACAGATGCTGCAACCACTCCAGCCAGAATCAACCCTACCAATACATCTGGTAGTAACTCCACCGCCATCATCGGCAGCGCTAACTCAGCGTCAAAAACGGATGTGTCGGGAAACACCAACCTAGCACTAAGCCCCACGAAGAAGGTTAGAGCACAAAACGAAAAGTAGGTGCTGTAGTAATACGCTCGTGCTTGTTGCATGTGAGCCGAGTCATCCAACGCCAAAAACCTACTCATCACGTGCGGCTGCGCGACGATTCCGATGCCGCCAGCCACATATCCCAGTATGAAGAGTGCGATTGCCACCACACCGTTTCCAATGGAAGAAGGAAATAGATTGAGATACGTAGGCGATACGTCCGTGAGCTTCACAAAAAATGTACTAACCCCTCCGATCTCATTGATACCAATCGCAAGCATGAGACCCATGGCCAAAAACATCACCACCACCTGGGCCGCATCGGTCCAGATCGACGCACGAATTCCACCGGCAAGGCAATAAAGTAGGACAATTACACTCCCGATAATCGCGCCAACGCTATAGTCCCAACCGAACACAACATACAGAGCTTTGCTGCTCGCATTAAATTGTGCAGCCGCGTACGCACCCATAAACAGTACGGTAATGATCCCAGCGACCACTCGCACATACTGAAAATTGTGCCCGTCCCACGTCGCAACTAAGCATCCAAAACTCAAGCTATTGCGTCGGTGAGCAACATCACGCATCTTTTTGTGAATAAACATGCTCGCCACAAAATCACCTGCCATCCATGCGAACATGACCCATAGGGACTCCAAGCCACTG
Source organism: uncultured Vicinamibacteraceae bacterium (assembly GCA_964343415.1). Taxonomy (GTDB): domain Bacteria; phylum Acidobacteriota; class Vicinamibacteria; order Vicinamibacterales; family UBA8438; genus DTWD01. The sequence continues at coordinate 6,481 of CAYFJM010000111.1, forward strand.
GCAT
>CAYFJM010000112.1:0-6457 GCA_964343415.1 uncultured Vicinamibacteraceae bacterium
TAACCGATCCCATTTCGAAATTTCTCCCGGCATTTGCCGACCAACGAGTATTACAAAGCCCCGACCGACCCGACCCGAGTGCAACCATTCCTCGACGTGGCGACATAACGGTCGAACATCTTCTGACTCATACATCAGGACTAGGTGGACGCAACTCAGCAATGTATCGCGCTGAACAGGTTCGGCTCCGGTCGATTTCAATTGAAGACATGGTTGCAAACGCTGCTCGCGTGCCGCTCTATGAGCACCCTGGAACACACTGGCGGTACGGCATCTCGACCACCATCCTTGGACGACTTGTTGAAATCTGGTCTGGTATGTCGCTCGATACTTTTTTCGAAGAGCGCATTTTCAAGCCACTTGGAATGACCGACACGGTCTTCTGGATTAACGACACTCGCATGGAACGCTTTGGCCCGGTCTACAGACCGAATCGGAATGGAATCCTGCAGCCGCATCAAATTGAACTGGTCCCGTTCACTGAGCAACCCACATTAAAAGAAGGAGGGGTTGGTCTCGTATCGACCGTTCCTGACTACCTTCAATTTGCACAGATGTTTTTGAATAATGGAACTTGGAACGGACAACAAATTCTTCGCCCAGCCACGGTGGCACTCATGACGACAAATCGTTTACCTCCGTCCGTTTTACCCATCGGCTTTGGGTCATCTCAACCTGGCCGCGGTTGGGGCCTTGGATTCTGCGTGGTCATGGACACAACTGACTTTCCCTATCCCGTGAACCAAGGCACATACTGGTGGGACGGATCATCAGGGACCAGATTTTTCATCGATCCGGTCTATGACATGGTGACGGTCATTATGGCCGCAGTTTCACCAGCCAGTGGAAACGGCTTCAGAGAAGCGTTCACCCATACTATCTACGACGCAGTCATCAATTAAACCTGGAAGCTCCTAGCGAACCTCAAGTGGCGCCTGACAATCGGCTTCGGATACGTCGAGAGGCCACCAACTCGAGAAATTGCCATCAGACGCAGCCAAAGGAATAACCAAGGGAAACGATTCCGCCAGAGAAGAGGCGCTACCTTCCCGCTGACTCAATCCTTGCCGAAATTGATCGACTGCAGGTGCGCTGAACAAGGCGTAATACAACTGGTGAGTTGGTGGGCGTCTGAGATGACCAATGCATACCGGCATCGGCAACACGCCGTCTAATCCTGCCTCTCGAGCATTCACTTCCAACTCAATCAATGACAGTTGTGCTTGCACTGACTGATATTCCGCATGAAGTAGAACGGGGATGGCTGCCACAGCCGGCGACGTCATGGATTCCATCGTTCGCCCAAAGATCTGCTGAAACAACTCTGCTCGCAAAAGGTCTGTCGGCTGAAGAACTAATACGCCAACACCAGGTTGCATTGGCCCGCGCAACACCAGTTCCCAGTGAGCGACCAATTCACGATCAATTACGTATGGCTCAGACAGACTGCCCTGAACCGACTGCCAGAAAAGCCAGCCAAGCACAACCCCTACGACGGCAACAATTCCAAACTTACGCAACACGTTTAGCAGTAAGTGCGATTTTGTTTTCTATTTGGGCCTCGGTCGGCACCTGAACGTCCCATGCGAATCCCAATCGCTCAAGTAATCGAATTTGCATCCACGTGAAATCAATCTCTCGCCAGTTCAAACCGTGACGCGCAGACCGAGGCAACGCATGATGGTTGTTGTGCCATCCCTCTCCGAAGGTCAAAAGAGCCACCCACATAGAATTCTTTGAGTCATCCGGGGTTTCAAAACGCCGTGTGCCCCACAGATGCGTTGCCGAGTTAACCAACCACGTGGCGTGTAATCCGAAAACAACCCGGAAAAAAATACCCCACAACACGTAAGGCACTCCACCAACAATATACAGCCCAGCGCCAAGTATTACGAGTGGCACCCAATGCCATGTATTCAGCACACGATAAAACCGATCTTGCATAAGGTCGGGCGCGTACTTTCCTGTCACAGCGGTATTTGAATGCAAAGCTTCGCCAAAAATAGTCCATAGCATATGAGCCCACCACCGACCGTCTCGAGGAGTGTGAGGGTCACCCTTGTCATCTGAGTATTTATGATGGATACGGTGTACCGCCACCCAAAAAATGGGGCCACCCTGAAGGGTCAGCACGGCGCAGACCGCAAAGAAATATTCAATAAACTTGGGCACCTTATAGGCTCGATGCGTATGGAGTCGGTGGTAGCCCATTCCAATGCCCCACCCAATACAAACCCAGTGCAACGCCACGGCGAGGAGCACGGCATCAACAGTCATGTAGAAAAACGCGGCAACCGCCAGAACGTGAAACACCACCATCACGACAAGAGTGCTCCATGCAATTTGACTGCGACTGCCAAAATCCATCGTACTGTTGTCCAATCCTGTTTCTCCTATTTCCATCTCGCTGGCACTAGAGTAGCGATTTGGTTAAGCGCTTTTGCTTCGATCGAAGTTCCAAACACGCCAGTTCGATATTGTAACTGTTCTACAAGTATTGCTGATTCCTCGTCGCCGAAACACTTGCAACAACATCGACAAACCACCGCTACCACGCCGACCGCTAGTCGTTACTGCCCATTATCGGACGCATTCCTCCGCGAACAACGCCGGCGGCCGTAGCTCCAAAATGATCGACAAAACATGGTGCGATCGGCCGACTATCCGCCATCGCAAGCCAAATACGTAGCAAGTGTCGCTTTTGGCTAGCCGTCTCCCTATCAAAAAACTCATTCCGCCGATGAAAAGTGGTCCAATTATTAAGCAAGAGAAGATCACCGGCTTCCATACCAAAGGACACATGAAAACCTGGTTCCTCCGCAAGCGATTCGAGAGCATCCAATGCAAGGCGTTGAGATGTTGTTAGAGTCGGAGCGACATCGGATACGTCGGCACGATCAATCAAAACCCGCAAGAAATGCCCCGCAAAGTAACCTTCGTGCTCCGAAAAAATAGGCAGTTCACAATACGGTCGCGTATTACCCACATCCACGGTATGCCGAAGATACGGATACGGTTGACTGAGGACTTCAAGTGTCTTTGGATCAGAACGCCGTAACTCGTCACGTAACGCGACGGAACTTACAATGAAGGTCTCACCACCCTGTAGCGCAGGCTGAAGACACAAAAAACCAATAACGTCACAACGATCCGTGTGAAAACTGAGACGCTTGCTGGACATGGGACCTCGATAACGAGGGTCTGTGACTGAAAATCCCGCGTCACGCACATGAAACAGTCGGTCCCCTTCAGCACTCTGCGACACGGGAGTTCCAAATTGAGTGGCTAAATACCAAAACGCGCGGCCTGCTGCCTGTTCATCCCACTGACTCAAAGAAAAATTACGCACCAAAACCACACCAGTCTCGTGTTCAAGAATATTAGACAGGCGACCTGCAAGATCAGTTAGGACGTTTGATGCTGGAGTGACTTCTGAAATCGTCTCTAGAACCTGCCCACCCGTACGATCGACAACAGTCGCCAAAGCATCTCGCTCCGACCTCGTCAGCTGATATGACCACCCCTTGGACGCAAACAGTTCGCTGCCTCGCCAGGCCATTTCTTTGTGAAAGTCCGACTGATTCACCACAACATTACTAATGACGGGTACTTACTGAGGTAGTGCAAAAGCAATTAATCTCGGCACCTCACCACCAACCGTTAATGCAATGTATTGGCGCCCATCGAGCATATACGTCATCGGCGTACCAATAGCGCCACTAGGAAGGTCAACGGAAGCCACAACACCTCCGGTCGCTTTGTCATACGCCACAAGATGTGGCCCACCATCACTACCACCCGCAGTTAATGCATGGACCAACAAAGTCCTCGTTAACAACGGACCACTCCGACTATCATCGCCACCGACAGGTGGTAAATCCAGATCTCGCAATAAGGGATGATTCCGGTAGCGGTCGCCGTTCCCAAGGGGGGTCATCCAAAGATGTTCACCACGATTCATATCAATCGCAGTCATTCTCGAGTACGGCGGTTTCCAGAGCGGTAACCCCTGCGGCATCACAGGTCTCCGCACGGGATTTCCTGCTTCAATAAATGAGGCATCTCCTCGACTTAAGATATATCGTAGCGTGGACGGTTCTTCTGGCTCCGGGTCACGAAATCTCATAACGCTGTGGATATTCCGAGACGGAACATAAAGCACGCCGGTTTCAGGATCGACCGCCGCCCCAGACCAGTTCGCACCACCACCAGCACTGGGGCGAAAAATAGTCCCGTTCAACGATAACGGTGTGTAAAGCGGACCGAGGCGAAATCCCTCAACCGCCGTTACCGCCATCGCACGGATCTCTGGCGTGAAATCGACTAGATCATCCAGCGTCGCTCCCTGTTCATCGAATGCTGGAGGTTTCGTCGGAAACGGTTGTGTCGGGGCCAAGACCTCTCCCTCCAAATCAGTGTCTATGGCAACCGCACGCTCCTCAATCGGCCAGATCGGCTCACCGGTAACGCGATTGAATGTATAAACAAAACCTTGTTTGGTCACCTGGGCAACGGCCTTAACACGACGTCCCTCAACAGTAATATCAAGTAGATTCGGCGCCGTCGGATTATCGTAATCCCAGACACCGTGATGCACCATCTGGAAATGCCAAACCCGTTCACCAGTTTCTAGGTCAACACAGATCAAACTCTCCGCGAATAAATTATCGCCAAGGCGATGCCCTCCGTAATAGTCAGACGTGGGAGTACTCGTCGGTAGATAGACATACCCCAGTTCTTCGTCAGCGCTGAGATTCGCCCAAACGTTGGCGTTGCCGGAATAACGCCATGATTCGTTTAACCACGTATCAACACCAAATTCATCTGCGCTCTGCGGAATATTGTGAAAATCCCATCGATGCCGTCCAGTCCGCGCATCATAGGCTCGCGCAAAACCAGGCGGCATCTCCTTAGTAATTGAGAAATCATTAATGGATGAACCGACAATAATGGTGTCACCAACCACTAGAGGCGCTGATTGCGACGCCAGCGGCAAAAGATTCAAATTATCCCGCTGGCCACGGATAGCACGCGGAAGGCCGTCAAGAAGATCGACACGTCCGTTTTCACCAAAATCTTCAGCGGGGATCCCCGTCTGAGCATCTACCGCAATAAGATAACCGTCCCCAGTTCCCCAGACGATTCTGGCATTCCTGTTATTTTCCCAGTACGAAACACCCCGATGAACCCAGGGGGCCGGTGCCGGCGTTCCAGATACATAGGTCCGCGGGTCATGCACCCACAGCGTCTTCCCTGTCCTCGCATCAATAGCCGCCGCTTGATAAAGCGGGGTACTGATATACAGGACCCCATCAACCATGATCGGCGTTGCCACTATGCGTGTCGTCCGAGGACGCGTCACCCAAAGGTCAGGATCTTCGACTTCAAGGCGGTCAAACACAATATTAGATGGCACGAGCGACGTTCCGTGCTCATCAGCATAAACAAGATGCGTATCGGCGCTCTCCCATTGCCAGACGATATCAAGATCAGAAAAATTTTCTGCGGTAATTTGATCTAGGGGCGAATACTTCGACGCCGCACTGTCGGCAGCGTACGCACGCCATTCACCATTGAGAGTCTCATCTTGCGCAATCAGTTGCGGCGCACCAACGGTTAAGAAAAACAGAGTCCAAAAGAATTGAAGCGTACGACGAACAGTCTCAACCGAAGGCATTATGCCCACTATTTCGACTCGGCTCCAGTATTTGCCAGCCATTGCATTATGCGCGGAGTGACAATTTCCGGCACTTGTGTGTGAGGGCCATGTCCCACCTCTGGCAACACTTCAACCGTCAGAGAGCCGTTGACCCAGCGCCACGTGTCATTGAGTGTTTGCGGCTTGAATGGCCCACTCTCTTCACCATAGATAAGCAACACCGGCGCCTGGACATGTGGAAACCCACCAATGCGAAAACCAAAACCTTGCGTGTTCCGCGAAAATGGCGGTCGTGGCCAGTTTGCCTTGTAGAAATTCACGATCGATTCTGCATCAAGGCGTTCGTAGGCCGCCCTCCTCAAAGCAGACAGTTCTGGAGAATCTCCTGGATTCGCAGGCAGGCTACGCATGCGCTCCCCAAACTCCGCCCCCGCATTTGGATTCTCCTGCATCCCACGCTGAAAGGTACTAGCTTTTTGCTGTTCTTCGTTATCAACAAGTTCACGAAGGAGACCCGCCGGATGGATCGTGCCAACCGAGACCAAGCGCGCAGTCCGGTCTGGATACGTCATCGCAAAGTGCCACGCATAAAACCCACCGCTATCTTGCCCAACGATAATCGCTCGTTCTTCACCAAAGTGCGTAATAATGGCGTCAATATCACTGGAAATCTTAGCCATCGTATAGTGTTCAACACCCTCGGGTTTATCACTCTTGTCAGTACCACGAGTCGACATCGCAACAACCCGATACTCTTCTGACAAACTGACCATCTGATGACGCCAGTCAAACCATGGC
>CAYFJM010000113.1:0-6447 GCA_964343415.1 uncultured Vicinamibacteraceae bacterium
AGAAACCCCAGCCGCAAAGTGCTGCTCGAGCCATACGCCTGAGTCTCTCGTATCTCGGCCACAAACAATACGCGGAAAATTGCCCAACTCCGCCGCCATAGCAGCACCCAAGCTGACAACTGTGGCAGCATCAAGAGGTTCATGACCTGGCGTGCCACGAACACCGTCAGTTCCAAACATCGACTGCAATGAATATCCTAAATACCCTGAGAATGTGGGCGGGACAACCTACGCTTATTGCAATACAACGACTACATTTGGCGGGTCGATGTGCGTAATTCCTACATCAGCACTCGACGCAACCGTAACTGGAAGATTGTAACGGCCAGTAGAGAGACCGGCAAGATCGACAAATACTTCAACCCCACCATCTTCGACGTTTTCCAGCAATGCCTCAGAACCACGGACACCTACTGTGACATCAACAGGCTCAATGGAAACGCGTAGACCTGGTTCAACACTTCGACTCGATACCGTCACACCCTGCAGATTGCGCTCCACCGGTGCCGGAACAATTTCAACGGTCACTTCAGCTGAACTAGGTGTTTGAAGGCGAAGCACTCGGTGAGACACACCGATAGTAACCAAAGATTGCACGCGCTCACTCGAACCTTCAATTGAAACCGGTTCCGTAATCGCTTCCGCTACGTTATTGAGCAGGCTATTGGGGCCAATGATCTCTACAGATTCCGGCACTGTTGAAATACGACCAACGGTAAAACCTTCTGCCGGTCGCCCTTCGATGTCTGGTACTACGGGTACTGTGCGCGGTTCGCCTGCTCTCTCAAGTGCAGCGGTAATCGTCGAAGGAATCACTTGAATCACCTCGACACCGAACGGAACACGTACACGATCGGCAAACATATCGAACAGTCGTCGTTCACCTGGACGTTCTCCTGTAAGATCGAGTACTGCAACAACATCTCCGAGGGCAAGTCGATTCACAATACTCATCGGCCCCCGTACACGCACGTGTACGGTATCAGGAGGATCGCCAGCCACTTGCAAATCCGCTGGTACATTTTCAAATCCGACCGGAACCTCGAAGCCACGTTCGATCACTCCCTCTCCAGCCACACTTAACCAAAACCCCGTTGCCAAAGCGGTTGCTAGCAACTTAAGTCCAAGGTTCTCGACGAAAAATCGGTAGAACATCACTTTTCTTTCTTCTTAGAACTTCGCCGCCGATTGCGTCGCCTACGCATAGCTAAATCTAGACGCTCAGTAAGCTGTTCACTATCTAGACCACCCTCGATCTCTCCGTCACGCACCAATGAGACAATACCAGTCTCCTCAGAAACTATAAGTGCCACAGCATCCGATTCTTCAGTCAACCCTATAGCTGCTCTGTGCCGAGTTCCCAAACTCGTACTTTGGGCATTCACTGTGAGTGGAAGAAAGCATGAGGCAGCAGCCACACGATTCTCTTGAATAATCACTGCGCCATCATGCAATGGCGACTCCAACTGGAACACACTAACGAGCAAATCGTACGTCACACGGGCGTCGAGATAAATTCCGCTATCGACATACGTGCGAAGACCAATATCCTTCTCGATAGCAATCAAAGCACCGACCCTTCGCTCAGAAAGCATCCCGACTGCTGTAACGATCTCCTCTACCATCTCGTTCGTGACACCTCTACGGGTAAAATGCCGAAACAACGACGCCCGGCCAAGTCGTGACAAAACGCGCCGAAGGTCAGCCTGAAATAAGACGATCGCCGCAAAAACCACATAGGTAAGTAAGTTTCCGACAAACCAGTTAACCGTCCGAAGCATCGCCACTTCTGAAAAGTAATACATCGCAATGACCAGAACTGCTCCTATTCCAATTTGCACGGCTCGCGTATGACGTATCAATTTGAGAAATTCGTACGCGATAAACGCAACGATAAGAATGTCGAGTGCGTCACGCCATCCAAATCGAATTCCGCTCAACGTACTCAATAGACTGTCTAACACTCTCGTTCCAAATTCTGCTCTGTTCCAACACGGACAGACCTAAGGGCATCGACTACACGTACTACATCGCTGTGAGCGGAGACATCATGAACTCTAACAATATGAGCACCAAGAAGCGCTGCGACGGCGACCGCCCCTGCCGTTCCCCATTCCCGATCTTGAGGCGAACGAGTCCCCAGCATTAACTCCAAAAACGATTTCCGGGAAGCTCCCACCAAAATGGGACGATCAAGTGAATTAAGGACTGGTAAATCAGCCAAAACGGCTGTTGAATGATGCGCCTGTTTAGCAAACCCTAACCCCGGATCAACCACTATCTGCTCACGGGCAATACCAGCATTTACCGCTCTTTCAATAGTCGCCAGAAGCTCAATCGCTACTTCTTGCCCAACGTTTTCATACGACGCCTCACGATACATTTGCTGAGATCTACCGCGGTTATGCATCAGTATGATCGGCACACCACGCTTAGCAACTACTGAGACAAGCAACGGGTCATAAGTAAGACTAGAAATGTCATTAATTACGACTGCGCCAAGATCAAGAGCAGCCTCCGCCACCGGACCTTTGTAAGTATCGATTGACATTGGCACGCCAACACGTTCACTGAGCTGTTTGAGAACCGGAATCACTCGACGCAATTCCTCTTCAACCGAAAGCGGTGCCGCGCCAGGGCGAGTAGACTCACCTCCAATATCAAGAATATCTGCGCCTGCATCTTCGAGCTCAAGTGCGCGATCAACCGCTCGTTGTGGAATAAAAAAATCCCCACCATCAGCGAATGAATCTGGTGTTACATTAACAACACCCATGACACGAGTACGTTCGCCAAGCTCAAATGTCGTTCCTCCCGGCAACGAAAGAGAGTAGGGTTTACGTAGTGCCATCATAGGGCCATAAGTCCGTCGAAAAATTACGGAAGCCTTCACCCAGTGGATCAGTGTGAACTAATTAGAACTATTCTTGAGGAACAGCTTTATCGAGCGAAGGTACCGGCGGCACAATGTTCGACTGTTCGTCGTTCTTCTCAGACGCGGTCCCCGTCGGAGAAGAAGATCCCGTCGTCGAATCCGGCAAAGGATCTTCAATCGGAAGACCTTTTGCGATTCGCTTCACCTGCTCAGCATCAAGAACCTCTCTAATGAGTAGTTCTTCAGCTATCCGAACCAGCTCATCTTTGTGTGTCTGAAGTTCGTGACGAGCTCGATCGTAATTTTCTGTAACGATCCGCTTAATTTCCTGATCAATTCGAATTGCTGTGCCTTCGCTGTAATCTTGCGACTGCGCAAAGTCACGTCCAAGAAAAACCTGTTCTTCTTTTTTTCCAAAGGTCAACGGTCCAACAACATCACTCATACCCCACTCACAGACCATACGTCTCGCCATGTCTGTCGCGCGGTCAAGGTCATTGCCGGCGCCCGTCGTTACATCTTCGTTGGTTAGTTCTTCCGCTAATCGCCCACCCAGCAAAATAGCAATCTGATCGTTCAAGTAATCACGAGAGTAGTTGTGCTTGTCACCTTCTGGCAACTGCTGTGTGACCCCCAATGCCATCCCACGTGGAATAATCGTGACTTTGTGAATTGGATCTGCGTGCGGTAGTAAAACAGTCAATAAAGCGTGACCGGCTTCGTGTATCGCGGTGACTTGCTTTTCTTCATCATTGATGACCATCGATCGACGCTCAGACCCCATTAGGACCTTATCTTTTGCAAACTCGAAATCTTGCATCTGAACAAGCTTCTGATTGTAACGGGCCGCATTAAGAGCCGCCTCATTAACCAAATTTGCAAGGTCGGCCCCTGAAAACCCAGAGGTTCCTCGAGCCACAACGTGCACATCAACATCATCTGAAAGCGGAATCTTTCTCGTATGCACGCCGAGAATTCCCTCTCTGCCTTTTACATCAGGACGATCTACCGAAATACGACGGTCAAATCGACCTGGCCGCAACAACGCCGGATCGAGTACGTCGGGTCGATTGGTCGCCGCCACTAAGATGACACCCTCATTTGACTCAAAACCGTCCATCTCAACGAGCAGTTGATTCAATGTTTGCTCTCGCTCATCGTGCCCACCGCCAAGACCAGCGCCACGATGACGTCCCACTGCATCGATCTCATCAATAAACACGATGCATGGTGCGTTCTTTTTACCTTGTTCAAACAGATCGCGAACACGAGAGGCTCCAACGCCAACGAACATCTCCACAAAATCGGAACCACTTATGGAGAAAAACGGCACGTTGGCTTCTCCGGCCACTGCACGCGCGAGCAAGGTTTTTCCGGTTCCTGGAGGCCCCATCAACAGAACACCCTTCGGAATTCGACCTCCCAATTTCTGAAACTTCTGTGGTTCCCGCAAAAACTCAATAATCTCTTGGAGTTCGTCCTTCGGTTCGTCTACACCGGCAACATCCTTAAACGTAACTTTCTTCTGAGTGCTGGACGAAAGTTTTGCCCGACTTTTTCCAAAAGACAGCGCTTTATTTCCACCACTTTGTACCTGCCGCATGAAGAAAATCCAGAAGCCCAAGATAAGCAAAATTGGAGCCCAGGTGTATAACAAAGTCGCCCACGGACTACCGGCAGCATCCTTCGCACTAACAGCCACATCGCGTTCAACTAACTTATTCACTAATCCTTCATATTGAGGCGGTGCAAAGGTACGAAATTGCTCGCCAGACGTGGTTGACCCAGTCACTTCATTTCCGGCTAGAGTGACGTCTTCGACTTGGCCTGCATCGACCATCCGGACAAATTCACTGAACGACACGGCATTATCTCCGGCCTGAAATTGAGTAGAAAAATTCCAGATCAAGACAACAGCAACAACCAGTACCATCCAGAACGCAAAACTTTTGACTGAGGTGTTCAAACTGAATCTCCTAACTTCGTCACTTTCAAGATTAGCACGCCTCGGTCACTATCGGTGACCCGAAAATCCTCATCGAGCGTTTGTCCAGCCACCCAGACGATTTTGCCGCTAGAATCGGCCACAATAGGGATCGTCCTCCTTTGAGCTTTAGAGATTTTTCGGTCCACAAAAAGGTCCTGTAGTTTTTTGTGCCCGCCAAGTCCCAACGGTTGAATAACGTCTCCCGGGCGCCAATTTCGAACCGTTAGAGGTGAGACTATCCTTACACTGCTCACCGCGACCGTCCTCCCCCTGGCTGACAGACTCGGTACGCTGCCAGATGGTGTCGCGGAAACAATTTCTCCGAGCTCAGGAATTTTCACTTCACCCGGTATTGGCAATGCATATTCAAACTCAGACACTAGCGATTGACGATTACCGCATCGGCCTTGGCACCGAATGAGCTGCGTTCGGTTTGGGCTTCGAATCAAACGACTGCCAGGAAAGTCTACTGCGACATCTGACCGGTACGATGCACTGATCAGACTACGCAGTCGATTTGTCTGATCAAAGCTAACTGGACGCCCGCCGACATGCTCAAGCACTCGCTTTAATACACGTCTGGAGAGAGCAGTAGGCAACTTGGCTATCGCATCACAATCAATATCGGCCACCTCTTTTCCGTAACTCAACATCTGACCAACTGCCTGATCTACTTCATGTTCCATCCATTCATCATCCGCTCGAGCAATTGACGCTTCCCGCGCCAACACATCAACAATACGCTCAGAAAAGTTCGTCTTCAGAAATGGAATGAGTGAGTGGCGAATTCTATTGCGCGCCACGGAGGTATCTTCGTTAGTCGCATCTTCACGATGGGGCAAACCCCGCACTTTCAAATACTCTCGAAGTTCTTTCCTCGTTACGTCGAGTAAAGGACGCACCACACAGCCATTACGGGGATGAATACCAGCCAAGCCTCGCGGCCCAGCGCCACGAATAAGTCTCAACAATACGGTCTCTGCTAAATCGTCACGAGTATGACCAGTGGCCACACAATCAGCTACCTGACTCAGGCAAATTCGATTAAAGATTTCATATCGAAGACGATGACCCGCTTCTTCAATGGATATCCCACGATTGCGCGACATAACCTCAACATTCACCGTCTCAATGAAAAATGGAACATGTAATTCGTCTGATAATTTTCGGCAAAAGTCTGCATCCTCAGTTGCAACAGCACGCAACTGATGATTAATGTGAAGAAATCCTACGACTGACCATGAGGCCATAGCCGACATCGCGCATAGCAAGTGAGCAAGTGCAACAGAATCTCCACCTCCAGAAAGAGCAACAACAACGCGGTCCCCTTCGGCAATAAGCCCGTATTCGTTGTTCGTGAATTCGACACGCTGACTCAGTTCAACCATAAACACAAATACTTCTGAAAAACTGACAAACGGCACCAAGGGCGACAGGAATAACTACGCGTTGTCCCTAAGCTATTCGCCCAGCAAAACGAAATGATTCTTAATCGCCGAAGCGAACTCACAAATTAAAGGTTGGTGCCGGCGCAGGGACTTGAACCCCGGACCTAGCGGATATGAGCCGCTCGCTCTAACCAGCT
>CAYFJM010000114.1:0-6446 GCA_964343415.1 uncultured Vicinamibacteraceae bacterium
ATCCTTTATCAAACACCCAGTGCATCGTCCGTCCTGGCAAGCCGACAAATTGCTTTGGCAATACGCAACGATCGAGCCACAAATTTACTGTAACAATCGGTGAACATTCCATTAACGCCGCTGCAGAAATTAATGACTTCAGTGCTTCAGGATTCCCCGGGAAAACGTTACCGAACGCGTACCACGGCACAGCCGAAATCGTCGCATGTGGTTTCAGACTTTGAGTCGCTGTCTCAACCGAAATTACCTGATTACCACCGATACTTACCTGAGCTCTACTACTGGTCCACACCTCACCTCCACGCGCTTCAATGAATTTCCGTGCTGGCTCCGCGTACAACAGGTCAAGTGGTTTTAGCGGTAGACCGATAACCGAATCACCACTGTTTGAACCACAAAGTGCGCTTAACACGCGAATAAAGGGCTTCGCCGCTGCGCGATCTGGCTGTTGATTAAGGGCAGCGACGGACAGCGGTTCCCACAGAAGTTGACGAATTTTTGGTCCCTGCCCATGGCGTTCTAACCACGTACTAACCGTTTCGTCAGCAGAAACCCACTGCAGATCGCTACCTCGTTCACACTGCGCCCGATAGAGTAGAGGCATCAGCCGCAGCGTAGCCATGCGCTCAGAGAGAGGTAACCGATCCCACTCAAGAACCCCTGCGAGGAGATTGAATGGCGGTGGAAGATGCGGACAGATGAATGTCGTCAGTGTCCCATCAGTATCAACGCTGTCCACCGTAAGCGTACGCTGTAGCTCAACGTCACGATCAACACCAAGTCGTCGTAAAAACCGAAAAGTCTCATGGTAACAACCAAACAGCACGTGCTGACCATTGTCGACAGACCCACCAGACACTGTATTTCGATAAGCCGTCGCACGCCCACCAAGATGGCGATTCGCTTCCAGTACCAGAACACGAACTCCACGTGCCGCGAGGTCAACCGCCGCACTCAAACCCGCAAATCCGGCACCAACGACAATGACGTCGTAACTCACGTAATCGACCCGCGCATCATGACCCGCGCCCAAACCTGCATTGCAATGAATGCCCGCCGTGGCCGCGCCACTCTGACTACTTCGCTGAAAATATCGTAGCCTCGCTGCTCAATCCGATTAAGGATCGCAGCATAAATCCCACTCATAATCTCTGCCGCGACCAAGGAACGCGCGTCTTCACTCGGCAACGCTTCTTGTGAAGCTTGATAGTAGGCTTTTGCGCGATTACACTCAAACGCTATCAACTCTGCGATAGGCTCAGACAACCCCGCAGCAAGGTTACGTTCCGTAACACCAAACCGAATTAAATCTTCCTGCGGCAAATAAATACGACCATCCGCAAGATCTGCAGGTACATCTCTAACAATATTTGTTAGCTGTAATGCCACACCTAGAGCAATCGCGTAGTCTTGAGCTCGTGGATTTCGATAACCGAAAATCTCTATGCAAATGAGACCAACGGCTGACGCGACTCGTGAACAGTACTGATACAACTGATCAAATGTGTCATACCGTTTGCACGTAACATCCATTTCTACACCGTCGATCAGATCTTCAAATGGCTTTCTTGGTAGCTGAAAGCGCCCAATATATGGTTTGAGATGCCGACCTTCATCCGTCAGCGGCATACTGTGACCATAGCAGTGGTCAAGCTCCTGTCGCCAACGCCCAATCTCTTCCCGAAGCGATCGGATACTAGTTTCGTGCTTTGGACAGTCAACAGCATCATCGACCGCACGGCAAAAATCCCATACCGCAATAATCGCGCGACGTTTCTCTGTCGGAAGCACCAAAAACGAGTAGTAAAAATTAGTATCTCGACTCACGTCCACACAACCGCCCGCCAAACAAGCGGCACAAAATCAGTAAAGCGAAGGACCGGACGCTCATTCAACGGATCGTATCGTCTCCGTCCAACACGATCGAGTATTCGCATCCCTCCCAGCCACGTTAAACGAAGTTCCATTCTGAGAGCTCCGGTAACTCCATCACAGACCGGTCGTCCAGCAACAAAAAGTTTTTTGGTTTTCTCCGCGCAACTCTCTAATGCCTCTCGCCACTCTGGCGTCACTAAATTCACCTGAAGATCAGAGAGCTTCGCTCCACACTCCTTCTGTATCTCAACGGGCACATATAATCGGCCATGCTGCCAGTCTCGCCCAAAATCCTGAAGAAAATTCGTAATCTGTAACGCCGAGCACACGCAATCGGACTGCTCGTCTAGTACCGGATCAGTTCGCCCTGCCAACCGGAGTACGATTCGGCCGACCGGATTGGCTGAACGCCGGCAATAATCAAGTAAATCATCCCAGTTTTCGTAACGCTTAACTGTGACGTCTTGTCGGAACGCACTTAAGAGGTCTGTAAACAACTCGACAGGCAAAGAAAACTTATCGATGGTGTGACGCAAGGCCACAAAAATAGGTGCAACTTCAGCATGTGTCAGATCGCCGAACGACTTGTTCGTAACTGACGACTGCTCTCGTTGAACTAGACAAGTTTCCCACCGATCGAGCAAACTCAATCGCTCTTGCACGGAGCGGTCTCCTTCATCGGCAAAATCGTCGGCCACCCGGGCAAAGGCATAAACGGCCGCGATATGTGGCCTAATGTAGGAGGGCAAAAGACGTGAGGCTACCGGAAAGTTCTCATAATGATTACGGGCTAACTGAAGACATGTCGTATACGCAAGCCGCAATTCTGTCTGATCGGTCATGGTCGACGGAAGGATAGCGCATTAACATTAATATAGATGCGAGACCTTGCAGCGATTGTACTAGCGATAACATTGGTCTTTTTTGCGCTACGCCTTGCGACCTCACTCACCAGAGACCGGAGGCAGCGCAAGCGGACACGCCTTGCGATTGAAGCAATTGGACAAATAATTCTGGCAGAAGTTCCATCTGACACGGGCATAACATTCTTTACCGAGGATGCCACGGCGTTTTATTTCGGCCAACAAACCATTCATAAAAGTGCTATTACTGCAACGAGAGTACTCATCAACGGAACGCCGATTGCTGCCAGCATACGTCATGACATCCGAGACGCTGAAACTGTGCCCCAAGAAGTTGTAGAAAACCATCCCGAAGGTTTTGCCAGGGATCGTTGGGATGTCGCTATTGAGACCACTGACTCGACAGTGGTAGTTCCATGCGGTGCGATCCGGGAACGTATCTCTCAAGAGCTCGCTCGTGGGATCTTCGCAGCCGTAAAAATGGCCATCGAAACTAATACCAAATAAGAGTTCTTTACGGATAGAACTTCAACATCTTTAGCTAGCACTTGATTTACTTAAAAATCACCTAGGCAGCTCTCGGGTGCACATCACCATTCAGTCTCTTTCGAGCTTACCGATTGATTCGCCGTCCTCGCCATGACGAACAACAAGTCAGACAATCTGTTCATATAACGAACAAGCTCAGGCTCGAGAGACTTCACTCCCAAACCTACAATTCGCCGCTCAGCGCGTCGGCACACTACCCGCGCATGATGCAACACGGCCCCAGCATGACATCCACCCGGAAGAATAAAATTTCTAAGTTTTGGAAGAGCACCATCAAGCTCATCGATCCATCTTTCAAGAGTAGCCACATGAGTATTGTCAATGACTGTTTTTGAATCACGATCCGCATTCTTCGAATTTGGGTCAGCTAAACGCGCACCCACCGCAAAGAGATCGCGTTGGATAGTGATGGCCATTTCCTGAAGAAACCCTGGCAACTCCAAAGAATGGGCCAATCCGACAATTGCATTCAACTCATCTACCTCACCGTAAGCCATAACCCTCTCATCGGCCTTCGATACAATTGTGCCATCAAAGAGGGCTGTCGTCCCACGATCGCCAACACCAGTGTAGAGTGGCACGGTTCAAATTATCACACGGTCTTCATAACTATGGCACCTCGACGTCATTTCAAACTTCCAGACTCGGCATTTCGCCAGAAATTTAGACGCCGTCTTTTGGGCTGGTATGCAGAAAATGGACGTGATTTGCCTTGGCGACACACTCAAGATCCTTACCGAATCTTGGTGTCCGAAGTGATGCTCCAGCAGACCCAAGTCGATCGTGTTCTACCGAAATACAAGGAATGGCTCGAACGCTTTCCATCATTTGAAGCCCTCGCAACCGCCTCCGTCAGACAAGCCATTCGCACGTGGTACCCATTAGGGTACAACGTCCGCCCTCGCCGTCTGCACGCGATTGCTCGAACGGTCGTCACAAAACATGGTGGAAAGCTACCTTCCGACACAGACACATTGTTGGCATTTAAGGGACTCGGTAAATACACAGTAGGAGCCGTACAAAGCTTTGCATTTGGCCAACGTACAGCTATTCTCGACACCAATGTAGC
The DNA here is from genome assembly GCA_964343415.1 of uncultured Vicinamibacteraceae bacterium. Taxonomy (GTDB): domain Bacteria; phylum Acidobacteriota; class Vicinamibacteria; order Vicinamibacterales; family UBA8438; genus DTWD01. Next base: position 4,357 of record CAYFJM010000114.1, read on the forward strand.
GAGAGTCCTCTTCCGCGTATTTGTTCAGAAAGACGACCTCAAAAGTTCAGCAACAAACAAACATCTCTGGGCCCTGTCTGAACGACTCTTGCCCCGCAAGCACGTTTTCGATTTCAACCAAGCCCTGATGGATCTCGGCGCGATGGTATGCGTTGCTCGGAAACCCCGTTGCGACCAGTGCCCAATGCAAAAAATCTGTCGAACTTTTCAAGCATTGAAAGATTGAAGCTTTGAACAAAGAGCTTTATTCTTAGGAATAATTTCTGCCAGGCAATCAAACAAACGGCAGCTTCGTAACCACCGAACGAACTCTGCTGTGATCGATCATTAAGTCAACAATAGCACCCGGTTGGTCAGCGAGTTCGCGTGGCAGGTAACCAAGAACTAACACTGCTTCTCGCTCAGGAGACCATACCGCACTAGTTACTACGCCAACTACATCATCGCTATCTATTCGATAGATCGACATTCCCAATGCCGGTAACGTACGAGCATCCGCATCTAGTTGTTTACAAACTAAGCCAACCAACCGACGTACGACGCGTCCGTGCCCACGGTGAAGAATACGGATGATTACTTCTTGCCCGACGTAACAACCCTTATCAAAATTGATCGCTCGATCTTCAATACCTGCTTCAAGTGGGATGGTCTCTGTATCCATATCGCCTGGAAATACTGGACGCCCTGATTCGACACGGATGGTTTCTGTTACCTTCGGATCAAGGGGCACGGCTTTACTTGATCTTAAAGCTTCCAATACTTTTGCAGTGACTGTTCGATCAACGAGCAGACGATACCCTTCAATCCCCAAGTCATCAGTTCTGACCAATAATCCGCCAACCCCTTCGATGTCGACTTCCCAATGATCGTAAACAGCAAACTGTCTCTTCGTAGATAAGAAAAGACAACTTATGATTTCCAATGCATGAGGCCCATGAATGCCAAAAGCAGAGAATGTGTCAGCAAGATTTTGAACCATCACATCTTCAGAAAATATCAAACTGTCAAAGCGCTTATGCAAACTAGCGTTGACACTGCTGTGAACATCCACGAGCAATCGATCCTGGTCAGCCAGCACGATCATGTCCGAAATCATGCGACCTTGAGGCGTCAAATATGCTGCATAACATCCCGTTCCACAGGAGAGCGCGACCACATCATTCGTCAATAAACCCTGCAAGAATTCAGCCCGTTCAGACCCTACAAAACCGATCCAGCTTCGATCCTGGAGCTGGAGGTATCCAGCAGTCGTTCGCACCGCGTTGTAATGATCAAAATTCATTGAAATCGCCTATTCACCGTATAGCAACATCCAAATGATATGCTGACTTGCGTGCGGCGATACCTACAGCGAGCTTTGTGCTCGGCTTGCATTCTCTTCGTGAGTGGGGCACTGTCCTTCAGCGCATGGGCTCAAACACCCACTATCCCCTCAACTGGAGAGTCGGTTTTTCGTGTTTTTGTGCGCGCCGAGCCGACAGGGTTAATCACATCGTCATTGGCACAGGAAGACAATCGATGGATATTGCGCGCAACTAACCAAATCACTTCTCCTCTCGACCTTCAAACACCGTTGTTTGAGATGACGTACGACTCGGAATGGAAACCACAACACCTCCAAATTAGTGGCACGAGAAACGGAGAGCTTTTTAACATCGAAAGCACATTTGGCGATGGTACCGTCACAAATGATGTCCAGATTGGCTCAGAAACAACTACTAGCGAAGAACGGATCGATGAAGGATCGATCGTACTACCAAATTTTTTCTTTGCTGCCTACGAAGCGCTTGCCATCCGATTAACCATCCTCCAACCCGGAGACCAGTTGCCAATCTACGTGGCTCCGCGTGGCTTTATCACAGCAAGACTGAACTCTGTTAACACACTGCAATTAGACACAGCCGATGGAAACCAGCTTGCCCAGTTGTATCACATCACGTTTGATAACCCGAATGACCCCATTAGCGCAGAAGTCTGGGTCGATGAACGCAATCGCTTAATGCGCGTCATATTACCTTCGGCATCAATTGACGTTGCACGGCAAGACATCCTCTCTGTATCAACAAGAGTCACGAGTACGCCTCACCCTG
>CAYFJM010000115.1:0-6408 GCA_964343415.1 uncultured Vicinamibacteraceae bacterium
ACGGCGACCGCCTCTCTGCCACTGACAACGCGAGTTGGTGCGAAGCGGTCATTCTCATCCAGCTGAAGAACACTCGCCCCAACAGCGATTGAAGCAGATTCAAAATTCAAATGCCCCGCCGTCAAATCTGAGAATCTTGGTCTTGCCGAGCGCCATCGCCGTCCTAATTCTGAGTCAAACTCAGCAACAAGTAGCAACGTCTCTGCAACGATTTCTGCCAGATCACCACGGCGCACCACTCGCTCTGGCTCAAATTGGTACCGCCCTCCTACCTCCATAATGCCGGCTCGGGCAACATCAATAATCCATTGACTCGCCCAATGATCACGGGTGTCCGTAAAAATCGGTGTTGAAATACCACTTCCAGCCTCTCTCAAGAGCTCAGCTAACTCAACACCAAAAAGCGCAGCGATTTCCCCTCGTGTAATTTCTGCTTTCGATTCAATATCTCGATACTCAAAGGGAAGATCAGCTGCTCTCAAAGCACTGCGTGCACGGAAAAGTGCATCGGCCGTCAGTTCCGTCGGCATAATTGCATTCGCACGCGCATAGGAGGTCACAGCCAATTCCAATTCTCCATTTAATTCAAACAGAGCCCCCTGAAGATAAAACGCTTCGGCATAGTTGTCATCTAATGCTAGTGCCTGTTCGATAACAATAAGAGCCTCTGTCAATTCGTTTTGCTCACGCTTGACGTTGGCTAATTCAAAATAGAGAAACGCACTCCCTGGAGATAGCTCAATCACTTCACGGTAAACCCGCTCGGCTTCCGCCAGGCTACCCTCTTTACTAAATTGTCTAGCTTCAACCAGCCGATCAGTCATGACCTGCAAGCTAAGCTCGGCAACCATACCTTCAACTCGTCGTAAGGTCGGTTCAACGGCCAAAGCGTCTCGGAAAATTTTTAGCGCGGTAGAAACATCGTTAAGTCGATAAAGAGCGTCGCCGTACCCCACCAAGCCAGGAACGTAATCCTCTTGCTGATCCAATGCTAAGCGAAATTGAGCGGAGGCATTTTGAAAGCGTCCACTCGCCATCTCGACCCAACCGAGTCCAACGACTGCCGGAAAAAAATCCGGTTCCATATCAAGCAATTCCTCAAACCGAATCTTGGCATCGCTCAAATTACCAGTCTGAAGAAATGCCCAAGCATTTTGTTGATCCTGAAGATCAAAGTCGCCATCGTACGTAGATGGAATTTCAGGAAAAATGAAATCAGGGTATGCGGGCTCGACAACAACGGGCACACGAGTAGCACAACTTATCGACAATAATCCGACAATTACAACAACCGACCATAACCTACACATCACGAATGCTCGCCCTATAAACGACTCTTCCTCTTATGAACACGGAAAAACACTGCCTCGCATCTATAGTGTCACAGTTGAAACAATGACCCAGTGTCGCTGACTTCAATGTCCGAAAAGAAGTTCGCCGATCACCATACGCCCGTTCGCGAGAGCATCATTAACCACCACCGCGGAGCTTATTTTACGCGAGCGATTGTAGCACGCGCTTCCAAGGCAGAATACCCTCGCGAACAAGCTCTGGCTGCGAACCGCGAGCATCCACAATTGTCGACGGCAGACCTCCCGTCGTTGGCCCTCCATCTAGGATAATCGAGCATTCTTCGGATAATTCTTTCGCGATCGCTAAAGCCTCGTTCACTGGTTCAACGCCAGTGAGATTCGCACTCGTTGCAGTGATTGGATGACCGAACACTCGGGCAATTCCCATAGCAACGGGGTGTGCCGGCACCCGCACCGCAACAGTCTTTCCTCCGGCTAGCATCGCGGGCGCTAACGTTTCCCCAGCATCATAAATAAGCGTCAGAGGTCCAGGCCAAAACCTATCCGCAAGTTGACACGACAGCGGCGACAGACTCTTCACACATACCCTAATCTGTTCCACATTTGCGGCGATTAATGGAAGCGGGACTAATGGCGATCTCGCTTTTATACGATAAATCCGATCGACAGCGCGAGCATTACAAGGATCTGCAGCCAACCCGTACAACGTATCCGTTGGGTAAGCAATCAGTCGGCCAAATGATAATTCTTGTTTGGCCAGCCGTAACGTTTGCTCTGATGGTTGGTCCGAGTCGATCGAAACACGATAAATAGCCACGAGATATAGAGTGATTGCTATCCGACGAAAACGTCAACCGCCGCAACAAATACAAAGATACTAGCCTAGACGACTATTCCGTTTGCGGGAGCACCTCAATACTCCCTGTATATGTACTGCGTGGATACTGAGCACCAGACTCAGGAAAAAATGCATAAGCACTCAACTTCCATCCACCTGGCCTATCCGCTGGAAAAAACATCTCGACGTCGAAACGGTCCCCGCTGTTGATACTCCCACATACAAACAAACCGTCATCGCTCGAATCGCCATAACGCATTGCCTTAAAGCACACGGCGTTGTAATCAGACCGATCAGTAAGAGTCAAATGTCCCCTAATCTTCACAGTCGTACCACCGTCAAAACACCCGCCAATTTCCTCATCGAACACAAAACCAATCAATGCATGAGTCCCAATCTTTGCGCACGAGACATCCGGACCAGTCTCAATCCCAGCTAAATTTCGAGTTCGCGGAGCAATGCCAGTGTTCATAATCGATAGACCACCAGTCGCCTCAGTAAAACTCGGAAATCGATCATAGGTCGTCACGCCAGAGATTTCGCCGATTCGCTTGGCAAAATAATTCACAACGTGCATTTCCTCTGGCGGTACAAGACCAGAACGAGACACATAGACAAGAGCGCGTTTGACGCGATCCACAATAGGACCGGTACGAACGCCATCTGCGGCCAGCATATCGTTGACCGTGACCTCAACATGACTTTGTTCTATTGGACTATTGAGATCTGGCACAACACTTTCTTCTTCACTAAATTGTCCCTGATTGATAAAAACCTGATACGTCGGAAGATCTTCAGGTGGAATGAGTCCCATCCGATACAACGTCAACGGGTTGTAAGTCACGACTGGTGTGGTCCGTTCAATGCTGTATTGACCTTGCTCTTCACGAACACGAACGCTTCCTTCCAAAACGGCACCGTACGTAACCGCCCCTGGATACAAGAGCGGTGTGTGTGCGCTGGGACTATGACCTTTTCGTTCGATAGCGGCGTCGATTGTCTCTAATGACGGCCCCACTTCATTCCATGTGTTTGTGTACTCCCCATACTGATGGCCCTGTTCGTGAAGCACTGTAGATAAAGTCGCCCAACCACCAGGGGGGTACCCTTCAACCGCCTTCAACGTGCCGCGGCTTCCGTAAAACCAAGAATTGTCAAAAAGACCTAAGCCGATGCCTTTTATGTCGTTCTGTACATTGCCATGAAATGCAGAAAACTTTGTGAACTGAGTCGCCTGACTCATAACCGCAATCACATCGTAAACATCATGAAAATGCTCATAAAACATCCTTGTAATGAGATGCTCACCAAAATCTGAGTCTCCGCCGCGCACGCGGGTATCTCCGAAGTCAGGCACAAAAATGTTCACTGCATGTGACGTAAACTGAACTTTCTCGTTCACTTGAACAATCTGTGCTTCAGGAATGTTCGGTGGCATCACCGACAAAAATACGTTCACCGTCTTTTCTTCGTCGCCCGGAACAATCGTCTCGTCAACGGCCACTGAAACTACTGCCTCTGAAGAAACTACCAACTCTCCCCAAAAGATCCTCGGCCGATCAACACCCCATGAATAACGCCGTAGCCAATCGTGAAATAAATCAATAGTCCAAGACGGATTAAAGACACTTACCAATCTGCCATCAACCTGATCGGTTCTCGTACGAACCCAAGTTTCGACAACGTGGCCTTCATCGGTATTCGGATCACGTCGCCGAAACGTCACGAACTCATGATCGCCAAGAATCAAGAAGTTATAGAAGCCAAAGTTGCCCTGGTGGGTAGGTCGGAGGAATCGTGGAAACTGATCGGCTCGCAATGGCCATCCGTCCGCTAGGGGAGTTGCCGTGTTAAAACCGGTTGCAGTCCTTTCAAGAAGACCAAGAGTCGTTGCACAGCTTCGTAACTGCTCTGAGCGAACAGCCTCCTCATCATCAAGTGCAAGAACTTCATAAGATTGTGTGTTGTCCTGCTGCCCGATTAGCACAGTCCCTAAAGCAAAGAGTGTGATGCCTGCATAAATAAGACCGCCGTACCAACCTCGCACCATCATGTTATTCATTCGTCGTCCAATACTCGCATTGCCAAGCCATAAAAATGTCGATTAAGCGAATATTGAATTCGTGACTCGAGAGTACGTCAAAGGGTTTCTATTTCTCGAAATCAACCAATCATTAATAAATAACAAAACCCGTAAAAAGAAATCGCTCCACCAAGAAAAGCCTACAGACGCAATCCGCGACGATTAGCCTGTTCCTTAACATGAATCGTATCAATGAACTGAACTTGATGTGGCTTGCTCTGCATGACGACAGAACTAGTCCGACACCCTTCACCAAAAAAGCGGACGCCCTTCATGAGCGATCCTTCCGTAACCCCCGTGGCTGCAAAAATAATATTCTCTCCGGATGCAAGATCGGAAGATTTGTACACCTTGTGGAAATCGCTAACACCCATAGCGCGCGCACGCTCTTTCTTCTCATCAGTATCCAATACTAATCGCCCATAAATTTCACCACCGAGACATCGCATCGCCGCAGCCGCCAATACCCCCTCTGGGGCACCGCCACTTCCCATTACAGCATCAACACCGCTACCAACCACAGCCGCGCCTATAGCAGCCGTCAGATCTCCATCCCCAATTAGACGAATACGAGCACCAGCGCTCCGAATCTCTTCGATCAGGTTTCCATGACGTTCACGATCAAGGACGACAATCACTAGATCTGACACGTTACGATCTAGACACTTGGCAATCTGCTCAAGGTTGTGAGCAACTGGTGCGTCGATATTTACAGAACTCTTCGACTGAGCACCTACAACCAACTTTTCCATATAAACGTCAGGAGCATGCAATAAGCCTCCACGCTCAGACGCCGCTAAAACTGCGATAGCCCTCGGAGCACCAGTCGCACACAAGTTTGTGCCTTCCAACGGGTCAACTGCGATATCTACCTGCATCAATCCAGCCTCACCTTTGGCTCCACGACCGACTTCTTCACCTATGTAAAGCATCGGGGCCTTATCACGCTCTCCCTCACCAATAACGATGCGACCATCTATGGGCACCGTATCAAGCCTCGCCCGCATGGCTTCAACGGCAACATGATCAGAGTGATGCCGGTCACCTTGACCCATCGTATGCGCGCAAGCAATAGCTGCCTCTTCAACAACTTGTAGAAACGCTGGTGCCAATTCAGGCCAATTCGATGACACTCTTATACTCCTTCTTGATAGGCAGGCAATTCGCAACGAGTTGGTTTGTCAACGCGGTACCCAAGAGCATAATCTGCCTGCATTAACTTATGAATCTCTCTGGTCCCCTCATAAATAACCGCACCTTTGCAGTTCCGATAAAATCTCCCCACAGGATATTCATCAGAATATCCATTGGCCCCATGAATCTGAACAGAATCAGCAGCCGCTCGTTCAGAAGCCACCGTACTGAACCACTTGGCTAAGCCAGTCTCACGTGTATTACGCCTACCAATATTCTTCAACCATGCAGATCGTTGCCACAACAATCGAGAGGCTTGGTAGTCAGACTCCATTTGCGCAATCATTTCCTTCACCAATTGATGCTGTCCGATAGCCGCACCGAAAGTCTTACGTTCTTTTGCATACGAGGTACTTGCGTCCCTACAGGCACGAATGAGACCAGTTGCACCAGCTGCCACACTCAAACGCCCTTGATCAAGAGCAGCCATTGCGATCTTAAATCCTTCTCCTTCTTGACCAAGTAGATTACTAGACGGCACTTCGACCTCATCCATCTTGAAATATCCGGTGTTACCGGCCAAGATACCCCACTTTTCAGTAAGTGTCCCGCTCGAGAAACCCTCAAACTCTCGCTCCACAATGAATGCACTAATGCCGGATACATCCCTTTGTTTCTTTTTCTCTAGATCACTGTAGGCGAATACAAGAAAGTGATCAGCGACATCGCCAAGAGAGATCCACATCTTCTCACCACTCAGCAAAAAACTATCACCCTCTCTTACCGCAATAGTTTGTATACCGCGAACATCACTCCCGGCACCAGGTTCCGTAAGTCCATAACTAGCTATCTTTTTTCCCTGTGCTTGCGGAACAAGGTACCGTTGCTTCTGGTCCTCTGTCCCCCAGGTCAACAAACTTAGACAGTTCAACCCGACATGAACTGACAGAATGACCCGCAGTGATGTATCCACGTACTCAGCTTCTTCACACGCAAGTCCGAAACTTAAATAATCCATTCCAGAACCGCCGTACTGAGTC
>CAYFJM010000116.1:0-6389 GCA_964343415.1 uncultured Vicinamibacteraceae bacterium
CGGGAATGTGCATTTCGTGGCGCTGAATAACGTGGAGTACGCCGGCGTCGGCACAAACGGACAGAACGGGACGTATCGCGGCTACATTTCCCCCGACCAACTCTACTGGCTTGAACGCGACCTGGCGCTGGTCCCGCGGGACCGACTCATCGTCCTCGCCACCCACATCCCGCTCGTCGCGGAGGCGTCGGACGGTCGGTCGGCGGTGGCCACGGGACCGGGCACCGAGAATCTGGCAGCGCTGCTGGAATTACTGGCGCCGTTCGAACACATCTACGGCCTGGCCGGGCACGACACCAGCAACAGCTGGAAGGTGGAGGTGAACCACACCCACGGCTGGCACGGCCAGCCCTGGATTGCCCACACTCTGGCCGAGGTCCGGGGTAACGGCTGGACGATGGGCCCCGCCGACCTGCGGGGCGTGCGCGACGCCATGATGGAGGACGGCAACCCGAACGGGTTCTACGTGCTGCGGTTCGACGACGTCGAGCTGACGCCAGAATTCATCCCGTTTCCGTACGGCCCCGACGGCGGCCAACGGATGCGAATCAGCCTAGATCCGCTGCTGTCGGCGCCCCAGGAAGGCAGCGTCAACCGTGGCACGCCGGAGCCCGGCACTACCGTCGTCGTCAACCTGTTCGACGGCGGCCCCCGCGACTCCGTATGGCTCTCGCTGAACGGGTCGACCCGAAAAGCGATGACCTACGCAGTGCGCACCGACCCACATGTCGAACGGCTGCACGCCCAATATGCGGAGACGGACGACGCCTATGGGCAACCGCACCGCTCGTCACACATCTGGGAATACCCCCTACCGGTTCCTCTGGCGCCCGGCCTCTACCGCGTGGAGGTCACCAGCGTGGACGAGTTCGGCCAGCGCCGACAGGGTCGATTCAGCTTCGAAGTGACCGAGTAGCGGCCTCTAACCACGGAGTCCGCTATCCGGGCGCGGCATTTTCCCTAAGTAAACACATCGCACACGTACACGGCACAGACCCGTGACATCTGTTTGACACCCGGTTCGCTCGGTACGCCCTCTCCCCAACCGCCTCGCAGTAGACTGACCGTGTGATCACACCGCGTCGTTCGCTCCTCGTTCTTATTCTGGTCGCGCTGGTCTGGCCGACAAGCGTACCTGCGCAAGTCGGCGAGGTCTTCACCGCCCCAGTCACACGCGTGGCCGACGGAGACACCATCACTGTCATTCACGCTGGTGACGCGGTCCGCATCCGACTCGACGGCATTGACACCCCGGAAACCAATCAACCGTTTGGCGGGGAGGCCACCGCCTTTCTCTCCGCACGCGTCCTGCACCAACACGTGACCGTCACCGTCAAAGATGTTGACCGCTATGGGCGGTTCGTCAGTCGTGTCTCCGTTGACGGTGAGGATCTCAGTCTCGCATTAGTCGCCGCTGGACTAGCGTGGCACTACGTCCGGTATTCCGATGATGCCACCCTCTCGCGCGCGGAAGCGGACGCACGCACGAAGAAGATCGGCCTGTGGACGCAGTCAGCACCCATCGCACCGTGGGAGTTTCGGCGGCAATCCCGACGAGATTGAACCGCTCAGTGTGGTGCGGTCTGAACCGTCGCTGTGCACGACTCCGTACCGAATAACAGGCTCCTCAATATTTTTTTTGAAGAATCCACCCCCTAAAGGGGGTGCCTCATTGTCATGCCGTTTGGGTCACGGTCGTCACTTGACAAGATGCTATCGTTGAGTGCAACCATAGAAATACGGAGCGCGCCAAACGGCCGTTTCTTCGTCGATAGCCGAACGGTTCAGTTCGCGTTTCAATCGACCGTTCGTCACTCACCCATTCATCTATAAGGAGCACGCTGCATGAACAGTAGTTCTCACGATCGCACATCGGAATTAAATCGCGTCATTGGTCTCTGTCGGCGCATCTTTGACGAATACCAACTGAGCTATGTCGAGGCTGTTCGGGTCGTTCAGTACATGCTGATTGACATGCTGAGCAGGTCTTCAGCCCCGGATATTGTTCTGAGGTACATCGCAGCGAGTATTCTGGAAAAGACTTTGGACCCAAAAGTTCCCGAGTCGTCTGAAACTCCCGATACGGCTGACGCAGAGCACCCGGACGCGTCCCTGGTACCGAGAACCGTTCATTAAGGCTGGTCGATGATGAGCGAGATCCGCTATCGCGTGTATGTCATCGATCTGCAGGATGACGTGATGGACGACCAAAAAATGCGCGAGATGAATCCTGGCTATATACCCGGGTCGCCTTGCGTGTACGTAGGTTCGACCGCACATAAGCCGGAGAAACGATTTGGACAACATCGTCGTGGCGAACTCAGTAATAAATATGTCCTTCGGTATGGCCTACGGTTGCGCGATAGTGATGCTGATGCGGTGGTCACGTGGGACCGTTCTTTCGCAACACGAATGGAGGCAGAAGACAGTGAAGCCTCAATTAGCAACTGTTTACGGGAGATTGGGTGGGCCGTATGGTCACGCTAAATCGTTCATTGTTAGCTTTTTTAGTTTAATTTCACTCGTTTTCGCCAAAAAATCCATTAGGTGACGGCGGTCTGAAGGATGATGGCAACACAAACAGCTGGAGGGGCACGATGGAGCAGACAAGCGAATACACTATGGTCGAACGACTATTTAAAGGGAAACCCACGATTGAAATCCTGAATGACGATGGACCGTTAAACAAGGTGACACGTAGACGATTTAGGTTCGGTCGCACTAAAGCAAAGATGTTGTTGGACTGTATCGAGGTACTCAAACAATTTGCCTTCGCCAACGATGCTGAAAGACAAAACTTTAAAGTACCAGACCATCTTCGAAGACGTATCAAACTCGTTTCAAACTGGAAAGACAAAACTGGCCAACTTCATAATGAGCCTTACTTGCTCTTTGAAGAAGTAAAGTTGGGTGTTGGAGCGCAGAGATGCCAAGCGATTTGGGAATTGCGCGGAGAAATTCACGATTGGGTAAAAAAACCTAATTAGCAGTTCATACCTGTCGCCCCCGTGACTTCAAGTCAGGCGGTCTACCAGTCCAAACCACGTGCTGGCATAAATCAGCGAAGGGAAATGACCATATGGCTTCCATCGAAGATAAAGCAGCTCTTGAACAACTCCGAATGGAATTCTCTAAACAGTTTTCTGTTTCTGAACCTCGTGCCTATGGGCGAGAGGGCTCACGTCATGAGGGCTTTAGCGATGATGCTGATGGTGTGCAATGGAACGCAGGTTTGGACCGGGGTAGGAACACGTGGACTCTTGGCGTGAACCTTGAAGGCATGAAATATGGAAAACTCAACTGGCCAATAGCTCGATTCATCGAAGTCGAGAGGCAAGCCCCCGCGTTACCGTGGCTAATCAAACACCTAAGCCATCCTAGTGCCGTTGAACTCTGGTTCGAGAGGGAGGCTTGGCAAGCTGCAGCCCGTCCAGCTATCAAAGAGAGTGCCATCGGCCCTGAACCGCCGGTGTTGCTGAGTGAATTAAATACTGAAACGTGGTTGAAAATCCTTACCGAGGCGTACGAGTGCCTTGACCCTTTACGTGGCCACAGAGGACGTAGGAAACAGATGGTGACATTAAGTCAGGCCGGTCCACGGGAAAAAGAAGTAACACCCCACCTGCAGTTCAAAACAGTGCTAACAGATTTGTCAAACCGAAGCATAGACGCGGCTCTTGAAATAGGTCGAAACACCTTACTGCCTCTTTATACTTTCGTTCGCCTGAGAGTTACTTGCCCTAATGGCACGTGAGAACTCTCGCTAGTTGCTCGCACCCGCGTGACGAAATTCCGTTGAAGCCAGCACGCTCCCGCGCTACGCTATCGCTGGAGATGTAAGAGGTAAAACGGGAGAACTAAGGATGAAAAGACATCAGAAGCGATCGATACGTGAGGTTACGCTAGCGGTGGTTGCGGTAGCACTGTTCGGGTGGATGTTGACCGCGGAACGATGGGACACTGCGGCGGCACAGCAAACAAGCACATTGGCGGATTTTTTCACCGGTCCGCCTCCGAGCGTACTGAACAGCGATGAGGTCGGCAAAGCGCGCGTCCGTCTCGAACCAGGTGCCCGGGCACACTGGCACAGCCACGGATGGGGCCAACTTTTGCTTCCCGAGGAGGGCCGTGGACGCTTCCAAATCCGGAACCAACCGTTACAGGAGTTACGTCCGGGTGAACCGGTGTTTACTGGCGGTGGTGTTGTGCACTGGCATGGGGCCGCGCCCGACCAGTCGTTGGTAATGATTGCGGTGCAAGGTGGGGGAGCGGAGTGGCAGGAACCGGTGAGCGACGAGGTCTACCTCGCCCAACCAACTCCCTAGTTTTCATAAGTGGCTATTACTTCATATTGATTCCAATCCGACCGTTAACTTACCACTTCAAAATGGGGAGAGCCGTCATCAAAACTTATCGTCGCTTCCGCAACGACTCTCCCCATTCAAAGTTTACCTCTACAAATTCCACTTATTTTTCAGCATAGTCCGCGCTTCATCATCATCGGAAACCGGTCGAATATCAACGTCCAACACACCATTCCAATTCATAGCCCATGCTTGAACGGCCTGGAGATCGTCACTTTCACAAATCGCAACACCCCCACCTGCAACAAGATCATGCCAACGACCGATGACCGTTACGCCAGCATGGTCCGACTGGTCATCCGCGTCACTCATTTGGGCAAAATTTTTGTAGGTGTCGTGCCTCGTGTCGGTTGAACTTGACCAATGGATCATAAACTTCATCGTAATACTCCTTCTTAATATGAAAGTGTCAAGGGTGTGCTACTCCACTTAACTCGCTTAGATCTCCTGGCAACCGCGCCCTCGAAAAATCCAGTCAATGCGAGTAGCAGAGCGTATATAAAATATTCTCGTAATGAAAACTTTTTTCTATTCAGTCGGAAATCATAACCGCTGACAACCTTAACTTTTAATTGTCTTTTTGTGATTAATCCAGCGAGCACATTGAACTTCACGTTTACCAGTACAAGAATCGCCGTCTTCCATTACAGTCATGACTAGGTGGACGATTATGAAGAAGATCCGAATCGTGTTTACCCTGTTCATTTCGGCGCTCTGCACAGTTGGCGAACGTGGCAATAACTTTGATAGCACCGTCGTTTATGGGGCCCAGTCCGAAGTCAGTATCCCGGCAACCGCATCCGAATATGCCAGACTCGTCCGCCCTGAACTCGGTGTGGTACCCACGATTGACTGTGGCGATGGCGTGCGGGTCCCGATTCACGTCAATGGCGTGGAAGTGTACGAAGACCAAGAGCGAGGACAATGCGACAATCCTGACTTTAAGGGAGAATGCCGTGTCGGTTCACGTGCTGGACAACTTGAAGGCGTGAACACGGATGGCACTCCTCGTCCTGAAGTGGTCTGGGCCTACCTCTGCCGCTCTCAGGGTGTTGAAGCACTGGCGCAAGGGGTGGCGTCAGTTCAAATGATTGGCCACAATACTAAAACGGGTGCTACTGCATTCTTTGAAGCCCCCGACGCAGACCCTACAAACACGAATGACCAGACGGTCTACCTTAGATTCGACGAAAACGGTCTCTTAGACGGTGAAATGCCAGGACCGGAAGACCCTGATTTTGATGCCGCGTTCATCACACCTCCAATACAGTGCTCGCAGTGTCATCAGGCCGACCCGTTTATCCACGACCCGTGGATCGATGGAGCAAGACTACCGGGCGATCCTACTCAACCGGTCATCCCCGAAGTAGCAAGACCGAACTCACCCTACTACATAGTTGGCGCCCCGGACTGGGATCGTAAAACTGTTCACATTGAGGGCAATGGGTGTGTCTTGTGTCACCGAGCACCTGATCCAGAACGATTTCTCGGTATCGCTGGCCATGATGTGAATAGTTTTATGCCGCCCAATGCGCCGGGCAGCATGATTGAGGACTATGCGGCCATTCGTGCCTGCTACGACAATGGACCGGAAGCCACCCCCGGATGTGACTGGATAGAACCGCCCACCACAACGCCAAGGTAGGCTCCATCACATAGAGTCTCCCCTGGTAGAAATTCCCGTTGCGTCACTAGGGCCATTCTGCATGCTGGGAAAAATTGGCAGCATCTCCGTAATTCCTTGAGAGGCCATGTAATCAGAGGTAGCATGCGATAGATGCGTTAACAGGAGCCCACCTTCATGACCAAGACAATGCGTACGATTTGTGTATTTGGATTAGCAGCCTCGTTAGCAACTGGACTTTCGGCACTAGGTGGATCGGTCATTGCAACCAACGCAGATATCTCCGGTGTAGTCACAAGCACCGATGGACCAGAAGCCGGCGTTTGGGTGATCGCAGAAACGCTCGACTTCGACACTAAATTCAGAAAGATAGTCGTTACGAATGATGCTGGTCGTTTTCT
>CAYFJM010000117.1:0-6339 GCA_964343415.1 uncultured Vicinamibacteraceae bacterium
TTTACGCCACCCACCAGGATTGTAGTTTTCATCCGACTCAGAATCGATCGCGTACAACACATCGTTAGTATCGATGAACAAGCCACTAATACGACTGAACTGGTACCAGGTATCAAGATGGTTGCCATCCTGGTCGAATATTTGGATGCGATTGTTCCCGCGATCGGCAACAAAAAGCCGCCCTTGCGAATCGAACGAGAGTGAATGCGGCGCACGAAACTCGCCATCCCGAAATCCCCACTGTCCCCAACTCTTGATGAACGTGCCATCTGCTGCAAACTTAGAAATCCGACCAATAGCATTCGGGCCAGGCTCATCAAGGAATTGACCGTTATGCGTCTCACCGACATAGATACTGCCGTCTGGTCCGATCGCAACGTCATTTGGCTCCGTAAAATGTGTCGGCGGGTCACCACGTTCACCTGGAGACCCGAGTACTAGTAAAACATCACCATCGGGGCTGAACTTAATAACCTGATGACCTTTCATTGGCGCATTGGGCGTCCGTTCAAGCTCGGTTTGGCTTGGTGAACGAGCATCAACAACCCAGACGTTCCCTTCGCTATCCACATCCATCCCGTGAGGCCAGGTAATCAATCCCGCACCAAAACTTTTGACCACATTTCCTTCAGGATCCATTTTGACAATTGGATCAACATTTGATTCTGCGCACGAATTCGATCCACACCGATCCGCAACCCAAATATGCACCCCATCTATGTCGACATTCAGAGCGCTCACGGAACCCCATGTACGCCCGTCCGGTAAAGTTCCAAAATTTCGAACGGTTTCGTAGGGATTTGGCAAATGATTAATCGGTTCCTGACTTGCATGTTCCGGCGGAACCTTTGCGCCGCGCTGTGCGTGCACATTCCC
Source organism: uncultured Vicinamibacteraceae bacterium (assembly GCA_964343415.1). GTDB lineage: Bacteria > Acidobacteriota > Vicinamibacteria > Vicinamibacterales > UBA8438 > DTWD01. The sequence continues at coordinate 877 of CAYFJM010000117.1, forward strand.
CACACCGAACAACACGGCAAACATAACGCCTACCAGAAAACATCGCCACACTGGAGTCACTCGCATCCCACCACCTCAGTCATTCAAAATCATTTTTTTATATATTCTTGTTATCGAGCGAGCGGGTTTGGGCGCACTTGAAAATGCACCATCTTGCTCTTGGTGCCCTTCCCCCCCTCAGTATGCCAAATGTAATTTGACCCGTAGTTCGCCCAAGCACCACGACCCTTCCACCCCGCGTTTGGATCATCAATCCGACCATCGAGACCGCGTGAATAAAACGCCATAGGATATGGCACCCGCAACACCACCCATTCTTTGGTCTCAGGCAATAAGGCAAGTAAAGCATCTGACGTGGACCCATTGGCGATCGGGACATTGTCACCAAGGCCAAGGGTATTGTACTGGTCAACCCAGTTGTAATAATGAAAATCAGCACTTCCTGGATCGCTAACGCCTTTCATCTGTGGGCCTGGCGTTGGGTACAGTGTCCAACCCTCCGGGCAGTGCTGGCCGGTCGCATCAGGACCGTTCAACGCGCCTGTACACTTGGCTCGGTCAAAACTTGCCATGTGACCACTACCCGAAAGCGCTGTCCAAATGACACCATTTCGATCGACGTCGATACCACGCGGCGCGTGTCCAGTCTTCGCCGGGTCTATATCAGGATTCTCAATAGACGGCGGTTCGTACACTTCAGCCATGCAGGTCTCAGGCGGATTGTCACCAAAATCGAGCCTGACGATCCGACCGGGAAACGGCCCCGTCTGACTTGCCCACAGTGTTCCATCACGGGGGTTATAAATCACACCATAACCGCCTGCCCGAACTAATGTGTCACGCGTCGGGTCGACCTCGTCACCGATACCATTCCACGGCTTTGTCGGTTTCCCATCACCATTCGTATCTAGCACACCGGGGCACCAACCTTGCGAAAATCGCTCATCACCCGTTTCGTCATAAAGGCGCGTATTAATCCAACCAACGACACTCCCCCCACCACTGAAATAAAGGGTGTCGTCTTCATCTTCCCCAAACTGCAGGTGATGCGTGCCAAAGCACGTATCGATCAATACAAACTTTTCGGTTTCTGGATCGTAGTACGACGCCTGCCGACCAGTTTGGCTCAATGGAAAGTGTTTTGCTGACGGATGGTCCGACCCTTCTTTGCACCAGTCCGGGTTTGGCCGTGCCCGTATGGTCGACGTCATCCAAACACGACCCTTCCCATCCAACATCGGATTGTGCGGGTCAGCTCGCTGGTTGGTTTCAACGCCCCATGGCAACTCGTCACCCCAGTAGTACGACGGTTCAAGTTGTGACTGAGGAAAACGCGTTGGCACACTACCGGGGTCTGCCGGACGCACCGGGATCTCCAACTCAACAGCAGAATTCGAACCTGGGTCCACCGCGACCAGTGTCCCATGTCCTGCTGAGACCCCATAGACTGGACCATACCCGTTAACCGTCGGATTCCGTTTATCGGTCGTCGCTTCATCGTGAATAAACGAACTATCCAGCCCCCAATCCCACTGTGTAATCACGACATTACGCTCAACTCCAGATGGCCTCGGCGGTCGCTGTGGCGTCTCTCCCGCAGCAATTCGGTCTGACCAGTCGGCAAACATCTCCAGTGCACGTTCACGACCGAACCGGGTCATATTTGCACTCATTGAATTGCCACGCTGACCTGTTTTTACACGATGGTCCCAGGCGGCGACGGTCGAATCAAAGTCATCAAGCTGCTGAACAGTGCGAGTATGGGTATTGCCCATCTGATGGCACAACTGGCAACCTTGTTTCATTCGGTCGACCCAGGCGGCCTGACTGGTCATCGCTTCTGAAATTCCGTTCCCATCATCTCCGGTTCCAGGAAATTCACTTTTCGCTGGCGGTTCAATGAGCGAGTACCAATAGTTCCCAGGGTAATACTGTGCAGCAGCACGTTCATTCGGTGCGACAACCGCATCTAATTGAATACCTTCCTGCCCGGGTGTCAGTCTGACCTTCTCAGAATCCACTAGGCCATACCCTCTGACCCATACGTCATAGGTCGCGTCAGGAAGTTCTGGGAGCAAAAACCGTCCGGCATCATCAGTCACAACAATTTTCACAAACTTCGTTTCGAGTTCGAGCGTTTCTGCAATCACCCAAACCCCAGCTTCTGGACCTGCACTACTCTCAACCGTCCCTGCGATCACCCCTTCCGGTTGGGCTTGAATCGCGGCAACATCCGTGTTTGCCCAACCAGCCCATCCCAGCAGGAGAGCTACAAGAAATGCCGTTCTGCCAAAACCAACCCGCACCCGGACGTTACTATTCATCGCAGCCTCCTCGGTTGTTCCATCAAGACCGTTAAACGACGGAATCGCTCAGGCAGTCTAACACCGCGCTAGGGCAAGGCGACGTTTATTCTCTGAGCGCGAAGACCCAGATTACCCCACCCTGCGGTACGATATCTTCCCGTTCAAAATGGGCATTGACCGCACGCTGCATCCCTTGAGCATCCACACCCCAACCCGACTGAACAGCAATGTACTGCACACCATCAATCGAGTAGGACGAGGGCACACCAGTCACACCTGAATTTGTGCGCTGCTCCCACAACACGTCGCCAGTTTCTGCATTAAAGGCGCGAAAATATCGGTCGTTGGTACCCCCAGCGAAGACGAGTCCTCCGGCAGTCGTTAGAATCGGCCCCCAGTTCTGAGACTCTGTAAATTCATGAGTCCAGACTTGCTCGCCGGTCGCCATATCCCAGGCCTGGATCTCTCCGAGATGATCGGCATTATCGACAACAAACACCTGAGAAGACGCTCCCGTAAAACCGCGCCCGGGTACATACTCGACTTCCGTGCCCACAATCGTTGAACAAAGATTCTCATTCGCTGGAATGTACAGATACCCGGTCTGAGGGCTATATGCCGCCGGCGGCCAATCCTTACCGCCCCAGAGCGATGGACAGAAGGTTGCCGGTTTATTCGTTCCTGGTTTACGTTCCTGGTCGTATTCCGGACGGCCTGTCAACGGATCAATTGAGGTGAAGACATTCTGGTCGACATACGGCTGAGCCTCGACAAAATTAATTGCATTTGCCGTGCGCTCAAGCGTCCAGAGATAGCCATTCCTCGCCGGATGCACCAGACTCTTAATGGTCCGACCATTCCGCGGTACATCAATCAAAATCGGTGCAGACACCTCGTCCCAGTCCCACGACCCGTTGTGATGATATTGGTGATATCCCTTGAGTTCACCCGTATCTGCATCAAACGCCACCACCGAATTCGTATACAGGTTGTCGCCTGGTCGCTGGTCACCAATCCATGGGCCGGGGTTCCCCGTACCCCAGTACGTCAGATTCAATTCTGGGTCATACGATCCTGTAATCCAAATGGACGCACCACCTGTTTGCCACGTATCCCCTGGCCACGAGTCATTCCCTGGCTCACCGGGGCCAGGTACGGTGTGTGAACGCCACACCTCTTCCCCCGTGTCGGGATCATAAGCCGCAACAAATCCACGAATGCCTCGTTCGCCACCAGAGGCACCAACCATCACCTTGCCACTTGCCACCAATGGCGCCATCGTCATGTAGTAACCGGCTTGATAATCAGCTACGGAAGTTTCCCACACTAACTCACCAGTCATTGCGTCGAGCGCCTGCACGACTGCATCGTGTGTCGTAAAAAATACCTTGTCGTCATACAGCCCAACGCCACGATTCGTACGATGTGATCGAACGACGCCTTCTGGCATCTGACGCTGATAGCGCCACATTTGATCGCCAGTACGCGCGTCTATCGCAATCACCTGCGCATCCGGTGTTGTAACAAACATAATGCCGTCATTAACAATTGGCGGCGCCTGATGTCCAGATGTCACGCCGGTAGACAGTGACCAGACTGGCACTAAATTCTGAACGTTTGCAGTCGTGATCTGATCCAGCGCGCTATAACCCCAACTATCGTAGGTCCCGCGGTACATCAACCAATCGTCAGCGTCCGGAGACCTCAAGCGCTCATCAGTCACTGGGGTATACGCCGGCTCTTGAGCACGCAGCGAAAACACCTCAGCGCCAATTACCAAAACTGCTCCAACGATCGCCAACAGGCACAAACCGTATCTGATGTTTATCTTTGTCATGATTCTCCGCTGTCTCCTTAGAGTACGCAGTGTACTCCGCTGGTACTCCTGACTACACTCTCGACTAAAAAATCGCAATCGGATTCACCGGTGAACCAGTCCCACCAGGCACGCGCAGCGGTGCGACCACCAACATAAACTCCCACCGCTGCTCTTCAGCCGCAACCGCCGCAACTGCATCAAGATCTAAATTGTCGAGCAAGTTCATCCCACGTGCCACAATCGCAAAACGATGGATCGGATTCACTCCCAACCCTGGCACACTGTCCGGGGCTTCATGAACCGCATCGGCGCCTAACAAGCCAAGGTCTTTCTCGGCAAGCAACGGAATCGCCGATGCGTCCCAGCCAGACATTACACCCGTGTCCCCATTTTCCGCTCGACGCGCCCATCGCCCCGTTCGCAATAACAGTGCGTCCCCAGGCCCAATGGTGACCCCGGCATATTCCTCCCAGGCTTCGAGGTCTTCCGGATAGACCTTCGAACCCTCAGGAAGATACGACACTCCTTTTAAGAGAGGGATGTCAACAAGAATGCCGCGAGTGACCAACCCATTCTTCATCATGGTCGTGTCCATCGCCGCGCACCCGTCGTCTGTTACAACGTCATTAAAATCTGCACCACCATAGATCTTGTCCTTGTAGAACACGTGACAGAGACCATCAAGATGAGAGTACGTCACACCATGAAAATAGACTTCAATTCGATCGCCTGAGTTCTGACCGTCAGCATTTACCGTCATTTGCAATTGGTAAGGCTCTCTCGCATCCGCAGCAGGTTCCGTCAGAAAATCATGCGCTAAAGACACCGTTTGACCGGTTTCGATCAAAGCGGCGGCTTGACGGCGCTTTTCATTCGTCATCAAATTGGCCGCGCCAAGCTGGTCACCCTCTCCCCAACGCCCCCAGTTCGAATACTCCTCCATCCATTCGTCAAACTGGGCGACCGTCGTCGGTTCACGAACTTCAGGCTGCGTAAAAGACTCCGTGCTACATCCGCCGGCCACGAGGGCCAGTACCGCCATCCCCCATATTGCCACTGTCCTCACTAAAGACCTCCTTCTGGCAAGGCAAACACAAAAATGGCATTGCCAGCATTACGAGGGTTACGGAGTTCCGGTAGTAAATCGTTCGGCACCGTTGCGGCCCAACTCGCACCACCTAAGGGGTTACCTGCAACAAACGCCACATACTGGGTACCATCGACGGCATACGTAATCGGGTATCCATTGGCCATGGTTGTGAGCCGACTTTGCCATCGCGTCTCACCGGTGTCCATATCGTAGGCAAAGATGTACCGGTCTAAATCACCAACAAAGAC
>CAYFJM010000118.1:0-6297 GCA_964343415.1 uncultured Vicinamibacteraceae bacterium
AGTCACTGTGGACTCCAGACCTGCCACACTGCGGTCCAAATCAAGAGTACCAACATCAGCGCCAGTCATTGCACATCCATTGCGTTCAGCCCACCGTTCGACTGACTGTGTAGCACTTGGGTACGTCACACCATTGATTTCTCCGCCGCCATAGGCAATAGCTGTATCGGCGTCACCGTGGATTTGTAAGACATGGACTGGGTGCGAGGGTGTCGGACGCTCGACCGTTTGATCGGCGCCAGCGAGACTTGCGATGGCCGCAATGCCAGCCGGATGGTCATGCGCCATACGATGTGCCATAAATGCGCCGTTTGAGTGCCCAATGATATAAACACGCTTGGGATCGATTCGATAGCCTGATTTAACTTCATCGATAAGATTGGCAAGATAAGCTGAGTCGTCGAGTTCACGGCCGTCAAAGTTGCAACAGGCGCTGGATGCGTTCCAAAACAGAGGGTTGTTGTCTGCGCTGGACGGTGTTCCGTCTGGAGCGACCATGATGAACCCATAAAAGTCGGCTAAGTCGCCAAGTCCCATATATTCTTCTTGAATTGCACCAGTACGACCATATGTGTGTAAAAGAACGATGAGCGGCCATGCGGAATCACGGTTGTAATTAGAGGGGACTGTCAGCGGTAATTCTCCGCGTCCCGCATTAACTGACTGTGCCGACGCCATGCCATTCGTCACAAACAGCGAAACGATGATGAAAAGCGAAGCTAGCTTAGACATGTATCTACCTTTCATCTATTCGAGTTTCCTTATGGGCAACAGGGAACATGCCGATAAGTTCACTCTTGAGAGTAGAGGGGTGCAGAGTTCCGTTTCGATCGAGTCAGCGTCCAGTAGTTCCGGCGTCCGTTGCTCGTGCGCCGCTCAGGATATTGTTCATGCCATAGTTTCCTTCGTGGCAGGAGTACTCAACTAATTCGTATTGACTCTCGTCTAGGTCCCACCGAAACATTGCTGTCCACGGTTGGGTCCAGACCGTAGGGTCGTCGAGTGTGAACTTGTATTCAAGCGTAGCGGGGCCGACGCGAGTGTAGTGTTCCGTTAAGCTCAGATTTTCGCTTGAACCACGGAACGAGGCGCCACCGTTAAAGTTAGTCGTCTCGACCACCAAGGTATCTCCGTCCCAGTGGCCGCGGGAACTTCCAAGATAGCCAGTGACATTTTCTCCGAGCTGCGGTTGCGGAGTCGTGGGAACAATACGTGTTTCGTGAACCATTTCACGCGTGATGGCGACGAACCCAGGTCCTTGCACGATCTGCAGGCCGTTATTGTAGCCACCTGGTGTGGGGATAAGGCCACGGGTGATACAGCGAACCCAGGTTGAAAGATCTTCGGGGCCGGCCGGCACACCGTAAGGAGATGGAGAAGCAGGCCTCGCAGTGGCAGTAGTGGGGCTTTCAGTGCGTTCATCTCCAGCTAACGCTTGGGTATTTTCCTCTGTGATGCGTGGCGGTAGTCGACCATCAGGAGGATCGATAACCATTGCGGCTTGGGTAGAGACGGCCGAGCCGTACTCAAGTGTGGTGTCACGCCATTCGCGTTCGTAGCCCCAAATACCGCCAAGTAGGCGTCCTTCATGTCGTGCGATCGCTTCGTCTGCCGTTACTTCGGTGGTGTCGACGTTTTCTGGGCGTTCGAAAGGAATGCCGACTGCCGAACTACTGGTCCAGATGCCCTGAAGATCGGGTTCACCCCACGGCGTCTCCGGCGTATCGTAGCTTCCGAGTGCGTCGGCGGTGAGGATGGCTGAACCAATGTCAGAGTCGATACCTGCAAAGCCTGTTTCGACGACTGCTACACGTACGTTGTCAGGACCGGCTAGAAAGGCACGCTTAGCAGAGGTGCGGCCACCTTCTGGTATTGCTGGTTCCTGCTCAAAGCGAACGTCCTGTTGTCTGAAATCAGCAACTGCACTGTCGAGGTCGTCGAGGACGAACGCAACATGGTCGATGGCTCGTTCGATGGTACTACCCGGCATCCCCTCGGGGTTCTGGGACACGAGAAACCAAACATCTCCAAATTTCAGTCCGTCGAGTTGGCCCTTGAGGCTATCCGGTGTGCCTCCCATGACGTCGCGATACCAGGCTAGAGTTTGCTCAGGGTTAGCAGCACTGAGATGTACGTGGTGGAACCCAAGTGTCTCGGGATCTTCGACCATCTCAATGCGTGTGCCCCAAGGGTCGAAGACAAAGGCGATTTTGAAAAGACCCGGTACTTCACGCCAGGTTGAACCATCGTCATTACGTTGAAGACGAACACCTGAACCACGAACACCGACGTCTTCCAATTCGGCCATTTTGGCCGGTAGGTCCGTTACTGAAAACCCGATGTGATCGATGCCAGTTCCTTGACTGGTACCGGTGGTGATTTGAGGGACGAAGATAACTTCCACTCCGTAACAATTTGCGGCGTCGTTACGGTCAGTGACCGGCTCGCACCCCATGTGCCGCGTATACCAGTCGACTGCCTGCAGTGGGCTCGCGGAAGTGATATGAACATGGTGGTACTCTGCCGCGCTGGTCAGAGCCGGTATAGAGAGCGCGGTGCTGACGAGACTGGCAATCAAAAATCGTTTCCGGACCATGGTTTCTTCCTCCGTTGGGTGGTGCCGAGACTGCGGAAATTATAACGGGTTACAAAGGGCTAAGCGCTGATTATTGTCGATGTAGTCACTTAAACTCGTCTACCTGGTAGCCTTTTGGGCGCGAGTCGTTGTTTATTGGGAATCATAACTTCGTCGGTGGTCAGCAATTGGTAGCTGCTCTAGAATCTGGTTCGTTTATGCGAATAATTACTATCCAAAGGTATTTCGGTTCGCCGGCGTCGCGCCTTCGGTCGGTCGCGTTTCTCGAAGGAATTTCTTATCTCCTACTGCTTTTTCTGGCGATGCCTCTTAAGTATGTAGGCGACTTACCGGTGGCAGTAAGCGTTGTGGGTTCGATTCACGGAGGACTGTTTGTCTGGCTTGCCATGCTCGTTGGTGAAGGCGTGATCAATCGCGGCCGGTCGAAGAGTTGGGGTGCCAGACTCATGGTCGCCGCGTTATTACCCTTCGCGATGTTTTTCCTCGACGGTCAGCTCAAGGCTGAAGTGGATGCCGAGCCATGAGAAACGACAAACAGTTGATGGGACTCCGCTCGCCACAGTTTTATGCGACCCTGTAGTGAGGTGACGGTCTACTCGGCTTCTTCTGCAAATCCTTGATAGATCTTTTTTGCTTCGTCGAATTGCGCAAAGACATGGTCTCGTTCAGTCTGTGACCGCCATCCTGGCCATTCTTCAGCCATCTGGCGGAGTTTATTGATCCAGCGTATTGAATATTCTGCTGCGCTGCGGTCTCTCACGGGTCGGTTTCCGACCTCGATCCAGACAGGGTTTGTAAAGGCCTGTGGGTATTTCGCATCAAAAGGAAATCGGTCTGCCTCGGCGCCCTCAACTCGAAGATGGTACCAACCGCTTTGATTGACTTCGATGGACTTCGCGTAAGTCAAATTCTTTCGATTTCCTTCGAAAGAAATCTCATCAATAATTTGACCGTTGTAGACCAAGGAAGCTTTTTCAAGCGGTACAACCGACCGCACACGAGCAGCTATCTCGATGGTTCCACCACTACTTGGAAGGGAGACGGTTTCCCCAGGTAATTTTCCGTCAATCGTAAACTCAAGAAGCGGTCCAGTGGATACGAAGGCGCGTCCACTACGCATTCCATTAAACCAGGCTTGCATGTTGAGGCCTTGTGCACCTGTATAGACGAAAGTGCGAACCGAACCCACGAGATTGCTTTGGTGTAGGCTACTGATCGAGTCTTCCCCTCCGACCGCGGTGACTTTCAAGCCGTTGTTCCACATGGCATAAACCGGAAAGAATCCTGCGCGACTTGCTTCCGACCATTCAATAGCGTCAGTGGTGCCTAGAGCCACGTCGACCATGGCGCCCTTCGCGCCGCCTAGATTCCCCTCAAGTGGGTCACTCTCCCCACCGTACGCGTGAACGTATCCGACCCACGCACCTTGTCTTAGTGCTTTGCGAAACATGTCCGTGTTGCTGGGGTACAAGCTTTCAATGGCTGTGCCTTCATATCCTGTTGTGAAAGGCGAGATTAAATGGTCTTTCATGCCGAACATGAAGATATGTCCGTAGAAGGGCGGTCGGTACTCTTGACCGACTACGAGCATGCGGTTTGAGGTTGAAAGCGGATGGGCGTTACCACCAGGAACAAAGAACTGGTAGTCGAGAATTCTATTGTCCTTGTTGGCTATTTGCGCCAGTACGACATTTTGGTCCTCCGCTGCCGACATCATCATTAGGTTATCAAGGGTGTTGTGCAAATTTCCCGCATAGTTCATGTGGACATGCGTCGAACCATCGAACCATCCTGTCGCTGCCATGTCAGTAACTGGTTCAAGTTCTACCGAAAGCATCGTAATTTGATTTTCAGTGATATCTGCTTCAATTTCCTGAAATGTAAATTCGAAGCCTTTGACGACCGTTAATTCAACACGCCCAACTGGAAGTTCCACGGTGAAGTCGCCGTCTGTATGGAAAATTCTGTCTCCGGTTGCACTTACACGTGCGTACGCGTCGGTAGGGGCATATGACTTGCCGTCGGCTGCCGTTAGGTGAATACGGGCTCCTGTTGTTTCCCTCGAACCCTCGGTGTGAACGCGTGCGGACAGAAGCCCCATCGGCCGTTTCCATTTCCTAGTGGTGATAGGTACAGCCCGTTGCTCGCCACCGTAAGTTTCGAGGAGCGCTAGCTGTGGTAAGCCACCCTCGTTTGAGATATAGGCAATCCATTCTCCATCGGGTGACCAACGTGGATGAAACGCGTCATGCTGAAAAAATGTGAGCTTATATGGTTCTCCGCCTGTAGTTGGTTGTACGTAAAGGTTGCTGAATTGATCGGCTGCGCCGCGGGTCGAGGAATATATAAACCGCTTGCCATCAATTGAAACATCTGGGCGGGCACGGTACAGCGTTTGTTCGACGAGGGCTGTTTCGGCTTCCTCGATGCCGTTCGGGGTCGCGGGAATCCGGATCACGTTTCCGGAGCCAAGCGAGACGTCCCTGTTCGACACGATCAAGAGTTCTCTGTTGTTGGGGAGCCATGCTGGGGTGATGTGCATGTCCCAGGATCCGAAATAAAGACGGTCATTTGGGTATGCGTGGTCTCGCGTTACCGCGATTTCCTCTCCACGCCATTGCCCTTCCTCAATTTCACGAATGTAGACATTAAAGTACCCGTTGGGTTTCGTTGATACATATGCCACTTGATTACCGTCCGGAGAAAATACAGGGTCGGTGTAAATGAAATTGTCGTTGGTTAGGCTATGGGTTCGACCTGTTTCGACTTCGACTATTTCTAGCTGAATAGTCTCCCCTCCATCGTCGGCCGTATAAATGATCCAGCGCCCATCTGGTGACCAATCCGGTAAAGAATGGTATTTCTCTGAATACGTCACTTCTTCTGAATGCCCTGTGTGAGGGTCGACTGTCCAAATGGAACCGCTCATGGCGACGGCAATTAATGAGCCATCGGGAGACCAGTCTGGTGCCCAGGGGGTCGAGCTGGGAGCAGGTGGAAAATAGTAATTGAACATGTAGTTTCCACCGTGGCCAGATGAAGGGTACGGCCTAATAGTTTGGGCTGTAAGTCCTGATCCAGAAAGCACCAAACACAGGAACATCAGCACTGTTTGCCTGGTGAGCTTAGTCATGCTTGTTGCCATTTTCGACTCCCGTATTCATGTGTGACTTGAGAGAAAGTGAGCGTATGTCACTACACTAAAAACCATTGTTTCGTAGTTGTCGTATGGAGAGGTCACTACATCACCAGACCACGCTGACAAACTTTGAATCCTACTGTGCTGTCGCGGGCAGTTCAAAGGAGAAGAGGAAGCCGTATCGTGCCGTAGTAACTGGTCGACTCACGCACGTGTTAATGCGTGTGCCATATTAGTTAATGCAACTTCGACCAATTTTCTGGACGTGGCAATGTTCATGCGCATGCGTCCTGCGCCACCGAGACCATAATTGGAACCGGGGTTAATATGGATATTTGCTTGTTCGAGCAAATAGTGCTGAAACGCCGCTTCTCGTGTCATAGATTCATCTGTGGTCGTTGATGCAGACGCAACCGTTCTATTGAGCGCTTCTCCAACATCCAACCAGCTTAAGTACGTTCCCTCTGGCTTGACAACGTTAACGAATGGAATTCGCTCGCGGATGAATGTCTCCACGAAGCTTTGGGTGCCATCAATATACTCGATGAGCTGGTCAAGCCAT
>CAYFJM010000119.1:0-6270 GCA_964343415.1 uncultured Vicinamibacteraceae bacterium
GGTGGTGATCGAGGAGATTCATCGGGTGCAGTCTGATGGTGTTACGGAGGAGGAAGTCACAAGGTCGCGGAACAGGATGGAAGCTGATTTTGTGTGGCAATGCCAATCGGTGGGTGGATTTGGAGGCGTATCTGATCAATTGAACGCTTACAACGTGTTTGCTGAGACACCTGGGTTTTTTGAGATGGATTGGAATCGGTACAAATCTGTGACGCCTCGTTCGATATGTGAGGCATTTGCGAGTACGTTGAACCCAGATACCGAAGTGGCGTTAAGCATCGTTCCACACAAGGCTGATGAGGCAGCGTTGCCGAATTCAGAGCTTTTGGCGACGAGGTGATTTCGTGCCAGTAGATCGAAATACACTTCCACCATTGCGTGACCCGACGGCACTTAATTTTCCGTCGATCGAACGACAAACACTACCGAATGGAGTCAAGTTCTGCACGATTAACCACGACCAAGCGGGATTAGTGAATCTTGTGGTGTTGCTGCGAGCAGGTTCGGCTGCCGATCCTGCTGGGTATGAAGGACTCGCCGGGCTGACAGCGAGTCTGCTGGACGAAGGATGTGCGAAGTACTCGACGCTTGAACTACATAAAGCCTTGGGTGATATCGGTGGTCGACTCTCGCGCGATGTGTTCAGTGATGCCACGGTGCTGTCCATTACCGTTCTCGAGCGTCATCTTGTCGAGGCCTTGGATTTACTTGTGGAGGTTGCGACGTCGCCCCGTTTCGACGACGAGGCTATCCGCCGCATACGAACACTGCGCCTGAGCCGGATTGCGCAGCTCCGCCATTCAGGTTCAGCGGTGGCTGACCGTGCTTTTCGAAGAGGGGTTTATTCATCTCATCCGTACGGTCATGCCCCGATTGGCACTGAGTCTGGCTTAACCGCGATCGATCAGGACACACTTCGTGCATTTCATGCAGCCCACTATGCCCCAGGTTGTTGGACGGTGCTTGCTGGTGGTGGCAGTGATGCGTTGAGACTGCGTGAAGTCGTTGCTGAAAAAATCGGTGTGGTGCCGACTGAGCCGGTCGTATCTCGGTCAGGTGTTGATACGGTGCTGAGTGATCCGCAATCTTTGCCTGGTCAGCTCTTGTTTGTTCCTCGTGAGGGTGCCGTTCAAAGCGAGATTCGAATTGGAGCACTTGGGATCTCACGTCATGTCGATGGCTATGAAGCCGTGAGATTGATGGACATGGTGTTGGGCGGTCAGTTCGAAAGTCGGTTGAATCTCAATCTTCGAGAAGAAAAAGGGTATACGTATGGGGTGCGTTCGTCATTTGATGCGAGGCGTGGTCGGGGTCCCTTTGCTGTGCAGACGGCGGTCGATGCGTCGGTGACTGCTGAGGCCATCAAAGAGATCATCGGTGAAATTACAGATATTCGGGGGAGGCGGCCGGTGACTGATGATGAACTTGCTGTTGCCCGGTCGGCGTTGACTCGCGGGTTTCCCCGTAATTTTGAAACTGTCGGCCAGGTTGTCGTGGCCGCCATGCGCCTAGAATTGTTTGGCTTGCCGGATGACGAGTATGCGACGTTTATTCCACGAATTACCAAAGTTGACAAGAATGCCGTTACGACGGCGGCCGAGCGGCATCTCGACCCCGATGAATTACTCACAGTGGTCGTAGGGCCTCCAGAGGTCAGAGATTCGTTGTGTGATCTCGGTTTTGGTGAACCTCTCGACGCACCGGAATAGAGGTGTCGCGAGCCATTAAAGCATCAAACAAGCGGGTTGCTGTTTTTGGGTTTGTCTTGGCAAGGGTTAGTAGCTGGGGGACTAAATGGGAGAGTTCCGAAGAATTGGTTCGCGAGATTAAGAGAATTAAGGGCGCGCACAGCTAGACCCCAAATGCACGGCGAAGAAATCGAATTAGAGCAAACCCGTCGATCCAGCTGAAGGGCGCCTTGCCTGTACTGTAGTGGCCGCACGGCAGCACAAATACGTCTGGGTCGAAACCTTTCGCACGAAAATCTTGAACAAGTTGTTTTGAGAGCGTGACAGGAAATGACAGGTCATACCGTGCGTAAACCAGTAATGTACGTTTTCCACGCATCCGTTCAAGATACGGGGCCGGACTGATTGGTAGCCAGATTTGTCGCAGTAGCTTAAGGTCGATTCCACGATCGAGTCCTTGTCGGACGTGTGCTGTGGATAGTCCATCCCAGACGACGTCGGCAAAATATGGAGAAATATGATTTAAAGCCGCTACTGAAATGCGCGGGTCATGCGCCGCCGTGAGCATCGCGAGGCAGGAACCAAGACTCGTACCGAGCAGACCGATGTCTTCGTAGCCTTGTGTGATGAGCCAATCGATGGTGCGGCGCGTATCAAGCACCGCCTGCCGACACACCTGTATGGTGCGTCCAATGTTGGAGCTGACGATGTAATCGGCCCGATGAAGTTCCGGAGGCATGCGGTTGTCGTGGTAGGGCAGACTCAGTCTGACCGCACTCATTCCGAACTTCGCAATTAGTTGCGAGAGTCCGATGTGGCCGCCGGGATCGGCGTTCCATTGGGGAAGTACGACGACGGCACGCTTTGGTGCGTTACCTGATTGCTCGGAGGGAAAGTACCGAGCATGAACCGTATTGTTTTCGTGGTGCGGTGTTTCAAACGCACTCGGAAATGATAGTTTGTCTCCGTCTAATGTGAAATCAGTCGCGGCGATTGATTCAGTGTCGTAAAAGTCGCCTGAGTTCGCTACGGCATGGGATGCCCATGCGCGCAGTGCTTCTTCCGGAGGTTGTGAGCGGTCGACATCGTCTATCCAGTCAAGCCCCCATTCAAATGGACGGACTACGCGGTCTGTGGTGACCGCTACAAGTCGTCGCTCCCACGCATGAAAGAATCGTTGAATCATCGTCTTACCAACCGCGTATGTTAACAGTCAGGGTGTTCCGCTTTTGCGTGCCATGATGGTTGGCCCGTAGTATGCACTGTATGAGTGTTAAGCAAATTAATGTTCGACAGGCGCATGAGCTTCAACAGACGGAAAACTACACCTACGTGGATGTCCGATCGGTCCCCGAATACGATAAGGGACACCCTGCTGGAGCGCATAACGTACCACTTCTTAACTTGGATGCGGGAATGGGCCGCATGGTTCCGAATGCAGAGTTTCTTCGTGTCATGCAGGCGAACTATCCTGCTGACACGAAGCTTCTCATTGGATGTCAGGTCGGTGGTCGGTCATCGCAGGCGGCACAGATATTGGCATCGGCAGGGTATACCGACCTGTCGAATGTGATGGGGGGCTTTGGGGGAGCGCGGGACCCATCGACAGGGCAGGTGCATGCTGAAGGGTGGTTCGAAGCTGAACTTCCTGTTGAAACATCAGCCACACCAGAGGGAAGTTACGAGGAGCTTAAAAAAAAGTCTGAGGCCTAATAGTTACGTGTTGAGCATCGATTCCACTTGTGCCGCGAGTGCGAGTAGGTCATTCGTGGCATGGCGATGGCCGACAAGTTGAACGCCAATAGGGACCCCATCAATGCTTCCACAGGGGAGTGAGATAGCTGGGTGGCCTGTCAGGTCAAACAATTGCGTCAGTCGCAGCGTGAGCGCTCGGACCGAGTCGGATTCGCCGTTTAGGGTGACGCTGTCATCGCCGAGCAGCGGGGGTACGATTGGAAGGGTGGGAAGAATTAATGCGTCGCTGTTGATAAGTGCGTTGTCTACTTCTCTTCGTAAAACGTCCCGTGCATGTTGTGCGAGTAGATAATCTTCTGCTCGAACGTAACGGCCTAGCTCCAAGCGTGCTCGTACACTCGGTGAATACAATTCTGGTTTTTCCATAAGCGTCGACTGGTGACTCAATGCTGCCTCTGGCAGCTGAGTGTGGAGGTAGACAGCGGGTATTTCAGTAGCGTGCGGTATCTCAACGTCCGTAACCACGCTGCCATGCGTTTCCAGCGAGCGAACAATACGATCAAAAACCGTAGCGATCTCCGTGTCTATTTTGTCGAAAAAATACTTACGAGGAATTACGAAGTGTGT
Source organism: uncultured Vicinamibacteraceae bacterium (assembly GCA_964343415.1). GTDB lineage: Bacteria > Acidobacteriota > Vicinamibacteria > Vicinamibacterales > UBA8438 > DTWD01. The sequence continues at coordinate 4,011 of CAYFJM010000119.1, forward strand.
TTGATCGAGCGTTTTCACGCATCGCTTCGATGGTTCGCTTGGTGTTTGCCTCAGTAGTGCAAAGAGTAACTGTGCGTCGGCAACCGTACCGGTGAGTGGTCCAGCGTGATCGAGTGTTGGAGCGAGCGGGACGATACCACAAAGGCTTACTTCTCCGTGTGTGGGTTTGAGACCGACCACACCGCATGCAGATGCAGGAATGCGGATCGATCCACCTGTATCTGTCCCAATGGATGCGATAGCCATATCGGCGGCGACGGAGACAGCCGATCCACTACTGGACCCGCCTGGAATACGCTGTTTATCATGCGGATTTCGCGTGAATCCGAACGCCGAGTCGTGTCCGGTAGTACCGAACGCGAACTCATGAAGATTGCATTTTCCAATGACAATGGCTCCTGCCTGTCGTAGTTGAGTGATGAGTTTGGCATCTGTTGATGCCCTATGGTTGGCACATACGCGAGACGCCGCGGTTGTACGGGTGTTTCTGACATCGATGATGTCTTTAACGGAGATCGGAATCCCGTGTAATGGGCCAACGTCGTCCCCGCGAGCAACCGCTGCATCTGCATTACGAGCTTGCTTACGGGCATCATCCGCGAACACAGTAATAAACGCGTTCAAGACGTCGTCGTGTGTATCGATTTGTTCGAGGCACGTGTCAACGAGGTCTAGGGCGGAACGTTTTCCGGACCTGATCTGCTCGACGAGCGTTGCGATGGATAAATCATTCATACAGATTCGTCTGATGTGTTGTTTGCGGGTTTTGCAGGCGGCGGCATGGTCCAGTCCGACTGACGAAGCAGATTAGTTGCCTGTTCAAGCAGGGTAATTAATGGTTTAAGTTCAGGAATGTTCCGGCGAGCGGCGTCCTGACGCACATAGGAGTACCATCTTTTTGATGTCATAAATTCAGCTTTTCTTAAATCATTGCATCATCCCAGAAGAGTTCACCTTGGGTAAATCGTTCGGGGTCAAATGCACCGATATCAAGCATGTTCGATGTGCCGGTTGTTAAGAGATCTGCCATCGCTCGACCGGTGGCCGGAGCCATCATCAAACCATGACCACTAAATCCACTGGCTACGTAAAAGCCAGATTGTTTCGGGTATTCACCGAGAATCGGATTGTGATCTGGCGTCATCTCATAAAGCCCCGCCCAACCTTCGAGTAATACCGAGTCGGCCAGTGCTGGTAAACGCGCAATAAGTGCAGGCTGGAACTCCGAGTTCCATCGCTGTATGTCGCAATCGAAATTTACTCCAGGGGGTTCATCGAGTTTCGTGTACGCGACGACGATTCGATCCTGGTCGCTAGGTTGTTCCGGGTCTTCGTGTCGCCAGTGGACACCACTTGGATCAATCACCATAGGAAAACGATACGGCCAGGAACATGGTAGTCTGCAACGAAAGAGTTGTTGTCGTACGGGTGTGACCGGCAGATCGATCCCGGCTAGTGCGGCCAAGGTTTTTGTAAACGCTCCGGATGCGAAGACAATCGCCTGTGCTGCTATCGAGGCACCCGTATCGAGTCGAACGCCTCGAACGCGTCCATGCTCTGTGATAAATCCGGTGACAGTGGCTGTTCGATACGTGGCGCCGGCCGTGATGGCCAGATGTCGGAATCCAGAGAGCGCGGCTTTCGAGTTAGCGTATCCATCCTCAGGTCCGAAGAGGCCAAATTCGATATCGTCGAGTTTTAGATCAGGGGCATGTACATGGATTGTTTCAACGTTCAGTCGCTCAATGGAAGCGCCTAGTTGTTTTTGTAGTTTGTATCGCTTTTCGAAACGTTTTGCCATGGCGGCGTTTACAAGAAAGAGGTATCCGCGCTGTTGAAAGTTGACCCGAATATCAGTTTTGGATGCTGAGAGTCTCTCGTCGAAACCCTTATAGAAATCGATACTGTGCTGAGCGAAGCGTATATTTGTGGTGGAGCTGAATTGTTGGCGAATGCCGCCCATTGCCAGATAGGACGACGCACGGCGATAACTGGGATCTCGCTCGATGACTGTTACGGCGGTTGCAGTATGGTGTTTAGAACAAAGGTGATAAGCGATGCTTGAGCCGACGAGACCGCCACCAATAATCACAATGTGATTGGGAGTCATGGATTTTTATAGTGGCGCAGGCGTTCCTATAAAGTGCACTCAACCTCTTGTTGTTGTGATGCCACGAGGAGGAAGACGTGGCTCCGCACCCTTTTCCAGATATTGCTTCAGTGCGACAAGCGAGTCTTTCCACCCGGTTTCGATGAGCTT
>CAYFJM010000120.1:0-6252 GCA_964343415.1 uncultured Vicinamibacteraceae bacterium
GCTTCGATACCGTGCGAAAACTAGAGATTCTGGCTGATGTTGTTTCCATGAAATGTGACCGGATCGATGGTGTCGGTGATGGTGTCATCGATGATCCAACCCGATGCGATTTCGACCCGCTCCGAGATTTAGCTGCGTACCACTGCCGTAATGGTGTGGTTACTGAGGATTGTTTTACTGCAGCGCAGATCGAGACGATTAGAGATTTCTATGCCGGACCACGTGATCGTGTTGGAGAGCCAGTTTACGCTGGCAAACCCATTGGGTCGGAATTACAGTGGGCTAATTTGTTCATCCCCTATGAGGGAAACAATTTTTTCCCGACTGCAGTTCGACTGGGTGGAGACCATCTAAACTATTTGTTTTATGACACTGATCCCGGTGTTACGGTATCTAACCTTCTTGATTTGTCGATAGAACCATCAAAAGACTCAATGCCTCCTGAATGGGCATGGTGGGAATTTGACATTGGCGATGTTCGAGAGGGTAAAGGCGATGTCATGAAAGCAATTACTGATGCCACCGACCCTGATTTGTCTCGATTTTTGAACCAGCGACTCGGTAAATTGATTATTTACCACGGATGGGCCGACGCATTAGTCGTACCTCAACCGACGCTTCAGTATTATCGCGATGTTGTTGCCACCACGTTTAATGGCGATACAACCAAGGCACGGGAGCACGCACGGTTATTTATGGCGCCTGGCATGGGGCATTGTCGTGGTGGCGCGGGTCCGGATACATGGGACAGGTTGGCGCCTCTTGTTGAATGGGTCGAACAAGGTGTTGCTCCGGATGCTCTCATTGCGACACATCTCACGGACGGAGTCGTGGATAACGAGCGCCCGATTTGTGCGTTTCCGGAACAGGCCGTCTATACCGGCCCGGTCGGCGGCGCTGATCAACAAGAGAACTGGACGGCTGATAATTTTTCATGTCGGATGGGTCCATAGGTTTGAGGAAATTGAGGAGATATGAGTAAGGAACTGTATAAGCGTGGTTTAGAGATTCGACGGAGAGTCCTTGGCGATGAGTATGTAGACCGTGCACTGGCCAATGTGGATGCGTTCAATTCGGAGTTTCAGGAATTAGTCAGCGAGTATTGCTGGGGTAAGGTTTGGGGGCGTTCGGCACTGAGTGACCAGCAGCGGAGTCTGAACAATTTATCCATGATGGCGGCGCTAAATCGTCCGCACGAGTTCAAGATTCATATGAGGGGCGCAATACGAAATGGCTGCAGTCTTGATGAAATTCGGGACACGTTGCTTCAGGTAGCGATTTACTGTGGTATTCCGGCTGGGGTGGAGGCTTTCAGGTTGGCACGGGAGGTTTTAGAGGCGGAAGGGATTCAGCCAGAACCCGAGGGATAACCTCTTATTTTGTCAGCGTGGTTGTTGGGTGATTGGCGATTCGTGTTATTGAGGTACGTATGCTGGAGCTGGCCCGCTAAACTGGACGGCTTCTTCTCCCGAAGGCGCACTTCCGAACATCCGGGCCGCACTTTCATGCACCTGTGGTGCGGAACGACTGCTTAGGACAAGCCAGTCTGACACTGTCCCTGGTTCGAGTAACCCCATTCGCAGTTCTTCGATGGTGTCGACTGTGTCAGCGAATGCGCTTTCTTCAAGTGCGCGCCATTGGACGCGTACCTGGGTGTCGCCTTTGTTCGTTAGACGATAACGATATTCATAGCCGTCTGTCGTTTGCGTGACTTCTGATTCAAAAACAACGTTTACGTAATACCAAAGCTGGTACTCCACGTCTAGCGCACGGGTGCCGAGCGTCGTGATGAGCGGGTCGTGACTCTCCGGTTGTTCTGTTTCTGCAGAGGTTGTTTGTTCAACAGCCCAAGAAAAGACAAGGAAAAGCACGAAAAAGAAAGAAATGGGGCGCATGTATCGACGTTCGATTCGAGTCAGCATGAACTCTTATTGTACCTTCCTGGCCGGCCGAGGCTGTTTTTGAGTTTATTGCTGTATCTCAATAATCTGTATAGGGTTGTTTGTTATTAGATGTACGTTTGGTGTTGAAGGGGAAAACGATGAAATTGACAAGGGTTCTTTTAGTTACAGCAATGTTTTTGTTGACAAGTGCAGCAGTGGGATGGGCGCAGTTAAATGCGGCAAATGATGGCCCAGTCGTTTACGGTCACCACCACGTTAACGGTACGGATCTTGCTGCACATAAACGATTTTGGGCCAATACCCTTGGGGGGCTTCCGACCGTCTTTGGCCAATCTGAGATGTACAAGTTTCCAAACGTTCATGTCTTTGTCCGGGACCGTGAACCCACTGGCGGGACTAAAGGATCGAGTGTTAATCACATTGGGTTTCGTGTGCCAAGTGTCCGGGCTACTCTCGGTAAGGTACGTGCCGCAGGGTTCCCCGTTGTTACGCGGCAAGAGTTACCACCTGGGGTGGCTGTGATCGATGACATGGCCTACATAGAGAATCAAGATACGTATATTGCGTTTGTAATGGCTCCAGATAATGTGAAGGTTGAATTAGTGGAAGACCGTGACCAAGAAGAAGCCATCGCGCTTCACCATATTCATTTTGATACGAATAATGTTGATGCAATGAAGTCATGGTATGTCGATACGTTCGGTGCAATTCCAGGAACGCGTGGATCTTTTCAGGCTGCTGACCTGCCAGGTGTTAACTTGACCTATTCAGGAAACCCGGCATCGCTTGAGGGAACCGAAGGCCGAAGCCTCGACCACATTGGTTTTGAAGTCGAGAATCTAGAAGCTTTTTGTCGGCAGCTTGAATCTGCGGGTGTGGAATTCGATGTTCCGTACCGTGAATTAGATCAACTTGGGATTGCCATAGCTTTTTTTACAGATCCTTTTGGGACGTACATTGAACTGACAGAGGGACTGGATAAGTACTAGGTGGTTTTTAAATGTTGTCACTTTAGGGTTGGCCATGAGAAAAATGTTTAGACAAGTGTCGTTGTGCTTGGCTCTGATGGCGTCGGTTCTACTAATTCCGGGTTTAGGGGTTGCTCAACGTCCTCTTCATGTCGACCCGCTTTTGCTCAGTCGTTACATCGGTCAATACGAATTATCGTCAACGTATCTACTAACGATTCTGGTTGAGGGTGATCGGCTATATGTGCGTGCGCCTGGTCGCGGCACTCGGTTACTCGTCCCTGCCTCAGAAACCGAATTTATTGAGGTTGAATCTGGGCTTCGCATCATGTTTGGGATACGTGAAGATACCCGAGAGGTTGATCATTTGGTCTTTGAGCAACAGGGCATCGGCCGACGTGCGAACAAAGTTACTAGCGAAGTCGGCCTTGACCCAGAGACCCGCTCGGCCTTGGTGCTGGCAGATGACGTGTTATCTCGTTACGTTGGTGAATACGAGGAGCAACCTGGTTTTGGTATCAGCATTAGTAAAGATGGTGATCAATTAGTCGCCCAACTGACTGACCAGGAAGGCGTCGAGATTTTTCCTGAGTCAGAAACAGAGTTTTTTTATCGAGAGACGAATGCTCGAATTTCATTCAGGCTTGGTAACAACTTAGTAGAGGCACTCATTTTGCACCAGGGTGGGGTCGATTTGGAGATGCGTCGCCTCGATTAGGGGTGAAGGGAGCTGGCAATGACTCGAGAGATTGAACAACTTGTTGAACAATTTGAATCACGGAAACTGACTCGTCGCCAACTGGTTACGTCACTTGCGGCGATGGTTACGGTGGCTTCGGAAAAATCAACGACGGCGCAGTCGACGGTCGGACAGGTGGCACAAGGTCGCACGATCAATCATGTGTCCCTCGCTGTTTCTGATGTCGAGACTTCAGCGGCTTTTTATCAGTCATTACTAGGACTTGAAGTTGTAAGCCGTCCACCAAACGGTGGCATCAACATGGGCTTGTCTGATGGGTTTCTTGGTGTGTACAACATTCCTGATCCTGGCCGTGTGCATCATTTCTGCATTGGTGTTGATGATTTTGATGCCGACCGGGTGAAAGCACGATTTGATGAGGTCGGGTATGAGGCACGTGTCAGTCGGAACCCCGCGGCCCGTACGTCTGGTGGTGACCAGTTGTACTTCACCGATCCTGACGGTACGCTTGTGCAACTTGGTCACAATGGCTATCAGGGGTGATCTGTTCGTCCTTAATGGACCACTAGTTCGCTGGGTTTATTCCAAGATCTAGCGCCATAATTTTTTCACGGTCACGGACGTACAGGGTTTTACCAACCAGCGTTGGGGCAGACCAGGAAGTTGATTGAAAAATCGTGGTTCGGCCAAGAACGGTCATTCCATCCGGCGTCATACGCGTTAAAGCCAAATCACCATCTTCATCTAGAAGTATGACTTTACCGTCTGCGTAGAGCATGCTGCCTCTAGCGAAGCCTCGCTCTTGCCATAAGGTTTCACCTGTATGGATATCAACTCCGGTTACAAAGGAGGGGCCAAATGTGCCATCGGTGCCGTAGACATAGTTTCCGATCCGTAATGGATTCAAGAACATAAATTGCAGTTGTGGATCGAGCCACAATTCCTCAACCGTTGTCAGGTTATTCTCGCGAGTTAGGCGAAGCGCACGGCTTCCGGTTTTGTATCCGGACGACACGAACAAAATGTTGTCTTCACCCCACAAGGGGACCATGAAATTAAAGTCGTTTCCTGGATCGTGTGGATGTGTCCAGAGCACGGTTCCGTCGTCTGGATCCATGCCGTTTACAGTTCCACCACCAAATACGACTAACTGAATTTGGCCACTAACGTCAATTAAGACGGGTGGCGCTTCGGATACTAGGAAATCCCCACTGGCCCAGACAACACGGCCGTCCGTTTGTCGGAAGGCCATGACTGATTGTCCTGGCCCACCAACCGAACAGATTACGGTTTCTTTATATGCCAGCGGACTGCATCCATAACCGGATTTCACACGAGGACGGATCAAAAGAGGCGGGGCATTGAAGTCAGCAACAAGATCGTATGACCAGAGTACATCACCACTTATCGCATCAAAGGCATAGAGTTGTTTATTGGTTCCGCCGGTGAAGACCCTATTGTCGACGAGCAATGGGGTGGCATGGGGGCCGGACCCGAAGCTTGTGTCTTCAAGTTTAGAAGGATACGTATATTCCCAGAGTGTTTCGCCTGTCTGTGCATTTAACGAGATAACTGTTTCTTCGGCTTCCCATGGTCCTTCGCGACCTTGTCCGTTGCCGATTCGGTACATTGTATAAAGACGATCATTTCCATAAATAATCGCCGAATGTCCTGTCCCGAGAGCGCGGCTCCACTGAACAGGTGGTCCACTTTCGGGCCAGCTATCCGCGAGCCCGGTGGTATCCGTGATGAAGTTACGGTGAGGGCCGCCCCACTGAGACCATGTAACGGTTTCCTGCGCTTTCGTACCAACCGCGATGGTGAGAGCACACGCGAATAAAAGAACCACGGTCATGACAGCCGCACGCATGCGGAAATCATAGCCTGCCTTGGAATTTTTGTAGTTGTTAAGTTTGATTCACAACCAACCCGCGGATGAGCGATGATACTTGCAGAATGGAGGGATTTGTGCCTAAACAGCAGACACGTCAAGACTTAAAGGATGGTTTGTCGAGACGTCGATTTCTTAAGACAAGTGTTGCCGGAGGTGTGACGTTGGCTGGCATATCAACCGGTTCTGGCATCGCGCAGAATCAATCGTCTTCACATCTGGTCAGATTTGATCACGTGGCAGTGCCAATGCGAAATACGACCGAGATGGTAGCGTTTTATAGGACACTCGGATTTTATGTCAACGAGGGAGATCGGATCTGTTCGGTTCATTTCGGTGACAGCAAGATTAATTTTCATCGGCCTGAGTTATGGGAAAGTGGCGACTTCACACTCCGTGCAGCAGAGGCTGTACCGCCGTGTGGTGATTTTTGTTTTGTTTGGGGAGGGAGTGAGCGTGAATTAGAACTGCAACTTGAACGAGTTGGAGCGACGGTTATTGAAGGACCGGCACCACGCCAAGGTGGTCGAAGCCTCGGTGTTGATACGGGCACCAGTCGCTATATTCGAGACCCTGACGGGAACTTACTGGAATTTATTATTTATTTGTAAAAACGGAGTGTGGTGTTGAAACCGAGACCACGAAGGAGACACGGAATGCGGTATACGAGAAACACTTTTTTGATGGGGCTAATCGTCATGGGGGCACTAAGTTGGTCGTGCGTTCGGAACTTGCCTCCCGCTGCTCCGCAATCCGGGGAGACCAATGTCGATTCAGGGTCCAACACTT
>CAYFJM010000121.1:0-6195 GCA_964343415.1 uncultured Vicinamibacteraceae bacterium
TCCCAATCCGTCCGTCCATCATGTCGGAAGGCGCGATGAGGTCGGCTCCAGCCTCCGCATGAGACACCGCCACACTTGTAAGACGATCGACGGTTGCATCGTTCACAATGTTTGTGCCGTCGATAATCCCACAGTGTCCATGTGACGTGTATTCGCATAAACAGGCATCCGTGATTACGAGAAGATCCGGCATTTCTTTTTTGATTGCACGGACGGCTGATTGGACTGGGGCGTGGGTGTCATCTGCCGCGCTACCTGTCTCATCTTTTGATTCGGGAAGACCAAACAGCAAGACACCTCGGATACCGTCTGTCGCTGCTGCGACCGCTTCGGCCACAATCTGGTCTACTGATAGCTGAAATACACCAGGCATCGATGAAACTTCTTGGCGCACACCAGACCCAGGACACGCAAACAGTGGGTAGACCAAGTCCTCGGGTGAAAGTTTTGTTTCTCGAACGGCATCGCGAATACTGGAAGAACGACGCAGGCGTCGAGGGCGGCGTCTGAGGGATAACCTGTTTGAGGCCACGGGTTCGTTTGAAGTCTCGTTCGATGTCATCAGTGTTCGTTCTCTTATGTCGTGAGTTTAGCCTAGACAGAGAGACCTATCGGCGCGTCGCGGCCGATATTTTAAAGTAGGCAGCAATTGCTTGGACAAGGCTAGAAACTGTGTGCGTTTTTGGCACAATTGTGACGGTCAGTCCGAGAGAGCGTGCGGCATCTGCCGTGACTGGTCCGATTGTGGCAACAACCGTATTTTCGAGTAGATGGGGCGCAGAGGCGGTTCCTATCATTGCAACGAAGTTTCGTACGGTTGACGCACTAGTAAACGTGATGACATCGATCTGTTGCTCGGTCAGCATCTTAGAAACGTTGTGTCGTTTGGATTGGTCTGGAATAGTACGGTACGCAATAACGTCATGTACTTCAGCCCCGGCGCGGCGCAGTGCTATTGGAAGATTCTTGCTAGCCAGGTCGGCACGCGGTAGTAAGACGCGGGCTCCACGCATGTACTGTTCAAGAAGTCCTGCGATGGCATCACTGCGATACTCTTTCGGCATGACGTTGACGACTAGTTGGTAGTCAGCGAGTTTGGCGGTTGTGGCGGGGCCAACGGCACACAACCGAACGTGTTTGAGCGACTGAATATTATTTTTTAGAGCAATGTATCGATCCATAAAAGCATCTACGCCTTTTACAGACGTAAACACGATCCAATCAAATGTCGAAGCGCTGTTACACGCGTCATCGAGCGCCTTCTTGTTGGTTGGCGGAACAAACTGAATTGTTGGCACCTCGATAGTCCTTGCTCCCATGGCGTTCAGTAGGGAAACGAATTCAATCGATTGCTCGCGGGGTCTAGTGACGGCGACGCACTTACCGGACAGTGGCTCGGTGTCAAAGTTCATTCGCTCATTGAATGTGAGGTGCTGAGTATCGCCTCGGCACCGTGGTCGAGTAGTAATGCGGCAACTCTACAACCAATACTTTCTGCATCAATTAAGTTGCCATGCGCTTCTTGAGCAATTAATGTTTTTCCGTCTGGTGAGACGACTACTCCTCGCACGTTGAGTTGATCGCCAGATGGAGTAGCCATTGCTCCAAGAGGAACTTGGCAATCTGCTCCTAGTGTGGTTACGAGGGCTCGTTCGGCAGCGAGAGCAGCGGTTGTGTCCTGGTCGGCTATCGAGGCGAGAAGTTTTTCTGTTTCTGCGTCATTTTTTCGGTACTCACCAACGACAATACCTTGGCCTGGTGCAGGCAAACAAAGACCCGATGGAATCCTTGTCGTTATTCGATTTATCAGGTTGAGCCTGATTAAGCCTGCAGTCGCAAGCACGAGTACATCAAACTTGCCGTCGTCAAGTTTACGAAGACGAGTCCCAACGTTACCCCGTACAGAAGATATGTTGATGCCAGGAAATGCATGTAGAAGTTGTGCCGTTCGGCGAATACTGCCGGTGCCGACCCGGAGCGGTTTCTTATTACTTTCAAGAATTGAGCTTGTTGTGGCGTGAGATACGTCCAGTTGTTTTGATCGACTGGCCACGATGGCATCACGAGGATCTTCTCGGGGTAATGCAGCTTGTATAGAGAGTTCTGGCAAGCGTTCCGCAGGTAAGTCTTTAGCACTGTGTACAGCCAGGTCGATACGATTTTCAACAAGTGCTTCCTCGATCTCTTTTACGAACAATCTTTTTCCACCGACTTTTGAGAGATTTGTGTTGGAAAGTCGGTCGCCACTTGTCTGAATTGTGACGAGCTCGGTCAGTGGGCCACCGACCCGGGTGATTGCTTCGGCGACGTGTTCCGCTTGCCATAAGGCGAGCGGACTTCTGCGAGTGCCTATGCGAAGGGTTGTCACCGCTGCTTCACCGTAGAGGATGGCAGCGTGCTGTTTGTGGCCTTGGAAGACCTGTGTTCATTTTTGTCTCGTGTCTCCTCCGGTGTTTGGTCTGTTAGCTTGAAGAGACGGACCAGTGCGTCGGTATCCGCGGCGATTTCTTGTTCGTTACTGGCGGCTTTTAGTTGTTCCGTTGGTGTTGATAGAAGTTTTTCGACAAGCAGGCGTGTGATTTCTTCGACACGAGATTTAGCATTTGGCGAGAGCCCAGCGAGTTTCGGGGCAAGACGTTTGAGTTCATTTTGACGTGTCTGTTCAAATCGCCGGCGCAATGCTATGACGGTTGGAATGGCACCTCTCGATCCTAACCATGCCATAAACCCATCGACTTCTTCATGGACCATTAACTCAGCGCGATCGATTTGCGATTGTCGTTTTGAGAGATTGTCTCGAACGATGGTCTGTAGATCGTCGATGTTGTAGAGAAAAACCTGTTCCACTTCACCCGCTGTCGGTTCGACGTCGCGAGGCACGCCAATGTCAATTATGAACAGCGGTCGATTCCGACGAGGCTTCATTGCCCTTTGAATGTGTTCGCGTGTTAACAGGCGTTTTGATGATCCTGTCGCCGTCACGACTATGTCAGTAGATGTCAGTTCTTCAGTAATGGTTTCCCAGGAAACAGCGTTTCCATTAACCTTCGCAGCTAGTGCAGCGGCACGTGATGGAGTTCGATTTGCCACACTAATTGCGCCTACTGGCTGTGCCTTGAGGTGTGTTGTGGTTAATTCGGCCATTTCGCCTGCACCTAAGACGAGTGCTTTGAGCTGACTGAGATCACCAAAGATTTTTCGAGCAAGGGAAATGGCTGCATAGCTAACAGACACAGCTCCTTCGCCAAGGCCAGTTTCGGTTCGTACCTGTTTTCCGACGCGAAATGAGCAATGAAAAAGACGATTAAGTGAGGCACCGGTGAACCCCTGTTCAGAGGCTATCTGAAAGGCTTCTTTCACCTGTCCTGCGATTTGAGGTTCTCCGATAACTAGGGAATCAAGTCCTGATACCACTCGAAAGAGGTGACGAGCGGCGTCTTGGTTGGTGCGTTTGTAGAGATATGGGGCTAGCTCCGGTTCCGGAACGTCGTGGAACGAACTCATAAATACTGCTAGTGCTTCCTGAGCCGTGTCTGGAGCGGTGCATACGGTATAAATTTCCGATCGGTTGCATGTCGATAACACAACGCATTCATATATATCCTGAAGCGTTTCAAGTTCTTTTAACGCTTCAGGAATACCGCGACGAGAGAAGTCGACGCGTTCGCGTAGGTCAACTGGAGCATTGTGATGGCTCGCTCCAAGCAAAAGTAGGTGCATTAATAAAAGTTGTGACTCCGAGTCACAAAATAGCCGATGGGTACGAAATTAAGTAGTAAGAGACCAAACCCAATGGCGGATAGCCATGCGGCTCGTCGGCCGCTCCACCCAATCGTGCGGCGAGCGTACAGCGAAAACGTATAGACGAGCCAGCAGAGAACAACGATAAAGATCTTGGGGTCTAATATCGACATAGCTTGAACACGTGGGTCGGCAGCATTCGGGCTGACCTCGAACAGCCACACAGCACCAACGCCAAGTCCCACAGTGAGAAAGACCCAACCGAAAGTTACCGCTCGGCTGTTCATCACATCTAATACTTGTAGTGAAGGTAGGCGAGTGTAAAACACACCCAGGTGTTTTCCCTTGAGTTCTTTAAACAAGAGGACATAGGTAATGCTAATTACGCAAGCTAGTGCAAAACTTGCGTAGGCAACGAGTAGTGACGAGACATGAAGTTCAAACCATCGACTTTCTAAAACTGGAGGTCGCGCTGAGACCTGATTAGTGATAGCAGGAATTAATTGCAAGATGACCATAAGAGGAACGATAAAGATGCCCATTGCTCGCTCGTCCGTTGTCATTTCTGTATAGAGATAAGCGAGGGCCAGTAGCCAGACAAACCCTGAGATGGCGCCTGTCGTACCTACTAGCGGAATATGACCGACCTGCATTGTTTGCATACCGATGACGAATGTGTGTACGAGTGCCCCGAACACAAGGCTCACGGTTGCGATTCGTCCGGACGTTGGGTTTCGGGCACTAAAATGCACGGCATAGGCGGCACCGGAAACAACATAAAGTGCCAAAGGAATTGCGTTCATAAATAAAATGCTCGGTTTCTACAATGATCGATACAAAGATTGGTTTCTAGTTTCTTGGTGCGTAATAACCTTGTTTCGCACGTGCCGTGGTTGATTCGCGGTCTACCCGGACGACGATGCGTCGCCATTGCCCATTTCGAACGGGGTTAGCGGAAATGTAGCCGACAGAGTACTGACTTGAGAGTTCGTCTGATATTTCTTGATAAATTTTTGGCAGTTCATCAACTTCAGTCGGGAAAAATGCGCGTCCACCAGTTTCTTGTGCGAGTTGACGTAGCACGAAATCTGCTTCACGAAATCCGACACGAGACCGAGAATCATCAGATTGAAGGCCAATAGAATAGATTGCCGTTTCCGATCGTTTTGCTTGTTCTAGTACCTCATCAAACGTCACTAGGCTTGATGTGTCTTCTCCGTCGGAGAGGACGATAATGGCTTCCCGTCTGACGTCTGCGGGTCGAAGTGGTGCTTTGGATAACTCGCGTAGAGAGACGTAGATAGCATTGTAAAGAGATGTGGAACCACCGGCGGATGTCCGCTGGATCGCCTGTTCAAGTTCTACCGCATCATTCGTAAAAGTCTGCAGGATGTTCACTCGACTGTCGAAGTCGACAATTTCTGCTAGGTCTTCCGGACGTAAGCGCTGCGAAAAACCGATCGCGGCTTCCTGGGCAGTGGCCATTTTTTCATCCATACTGGCGCTCGTGTCGATGAGCATCGCTAAAGCGATTGGAAGCTGTGTTTTTGTAAAGAACGTTACTTTCTGTTGGATGCCATCTTCATAGATCTGGAAATTAGCTTGATCCAGGTCGGTGACGAATCGTCCGTCAAGTTCACTAACAGTAATGTTTAATGAGACAACGTCAACACCTGCGCGAAACGCGGGTGTCGGTTGGTCTTGCTGCTGCGCAGAAAGACTTCCACAACAGATGATCATGAGTGCCGACACGATGATTGTGTACTTCCGCACCTATTCCATCCTCAGTGATGTTCCACGAACGGTCAGTTCTTGTCGGTTCATACGCAATGTAATGGTCTCGGGAGGAACGAGCGTATCGGGGCGTGAGTACACAACAAGATATTGATTTAGAAGTTCGCTGACAATATCTTGCATTGCGTTGTTGATAGCGAGAGCTGTCAAGAGGTCACGATGTCGCCCGCCGCTATTGCGGGGCCCGCGTTCTAGTAGCAGGTTTCGTTCGAAATCTTGGTTTCGTAATTCGAGAGCAGAGATGTTTGGAGTGGCGGAAAAAGCATTTCGACCAACTCGAAGCGATAGCGTGTAGATGGCGGCACCGCTTTCTTCGATTGTTTCCAGTACTCGACGAGAACTGGTATTACTGTAGTCAACTCCCTCTGTGGTTAAAACGACGATAAGCGGCCGAGGAGCATTTTGTCTGGCAAAACCTTCAGCGGTTTGGTCGAGCGCGTCAAGCATATAGGCCGCCTGGTCCGGTAAGGCGAATAAATTATTGATTCCGTCGGTGAGACGAGAGATCTCTCGGGTTGATGAGACCTGAATTCGTGGCGGGCCACCGAAGGTAATGATTGAAATTTGGTTACCCTCGGACATTTGTTCGACGAACTCGATTAAGCCATTCCTGAACTCCACGAGAGACCGAGTAGCGGCTTGACTAGTGTCAACTAGCAG
>CAYFJM010000122.1:0-6189 GCA_964343415.1 uncultured Vicinamibacteraceae bacterium
TCTTGCGTCATCTTGGCGCATGATGCGCGTACAGGCGAAGAACTGTGGAGGCGCCGGACAGTGCCCGCACCTGGAGAGCCAGGTGATGAGACCTGGGGTGGGGTCCCGTATGAACAACGAGTGCACGTTGGGACGTGGATGCCGCCGAGTTACGATGCAGAGCTCAAGTTGATCTATTTCGGTACATCGGTGACGTCTCCTGCGCCGAAATTTATGTTGGGAGGGATCGAGAACACCCACCTTTACCACAATTCAACGCTTGCGTTGGACGTTGAGACCGGGGACATTAGATGGTACTACCAGCACTTGAACGATCATTGGGACCTTGACCATCCGTTTGAACGGATTCTGATCGAGACAGCGGTGTCACCTGATGTGGGTAGTGTGAGCTGGATTAATCCACGAGTTCAGGCTGGCGAAGTGCGAAAGGTTGTCACAGGTATTCCGGGGAAAACTGGCGTGGTCTATACGCTTGACCGTGAGACCGGAGAATTTTTGTGGGCGACACCTACAGTAACGCAAAACGTTATTAGTGAGATTGACGGTCGAACCGGTACGGTGACCGAGAATGGCGAGGCCGTGTTTACAGCATTAGGTCAACAGGTGTTGGCTTGCCCCAATATGCATGGTGGAAAGGATTGGGAAGCCGGGGCGTACAGTCCGTTAACGAATACGATGTATTTCCCCCTGCGGAATATGTGCCAGCGACTTCTCGCGACTACTGCAGAGGATGCGTCTCATCGAATTTATGCGCTGGCAGTTAGGCACGAGCTGGCTCCCGGGACGGATCAGTTAGGTACTGTTTATGCGATTTCAGCGGAAACAGGCGAGACGCAATGGCTGTATGAGCAGCGTGCGGCAACACTGTCGTTGGTGACGACTGGTGGCGGCTTAGTGTTTGGAGGAGATGCAAATGGTCGTTTTCGTGCGTTTGACCAGGAGACGGGAAAGGTGCTGTGGGAGATCAATCTGGGGTCTCCGGTATCGGGCTTTCCGATTAGTTATGCCGTGAATGGCAGACAGTATATTGCAGTGAGTACTGGTGGCGCGGCCACGACACCGAGCTTTCTTCAGTTGACCCCAGAGCTTCGGCCTAGTAACGGAAATAACATATTTGTTTTTGCCTTGCCTGAGTAGGAATGCCTGAATGGAAGTTAAGTCCTTCTAAACGCAGATTGTGGCGTTCATCATCATGGTGCGACGACAAGTAACCGCGGTGCTATTCCTTGCCAGTGTGAGTGCGATGGCCGTTGGAATAGTAGGCCTAGTCGCTGAATGGTACTTACGGACTACAGTTCCGGTCGACTGGACTCAGGAGTACCGTATTCCACATCCGGTTCTCGGATGGACACTGTCACCAGGGTCTAGATACACGACGTATGTACCCGAGTCGGTGGTTGTCAGTTATAACTCTGAAGGTTGGCGAGATATTGAGCCAGACGGAAGATTAGATGCCGACTTGCGGGTCGCGGTACTCGGAGATTCGTTTGTTGAAGCTTATTCTGTCGAGAGAGAGGAGGGTTTTGCTTCGAGGCTTGGTGCATTGATCAAATCGTCTGGCCAAAATGGTGAGGTGTTTAATTTCGGTGTTGGTGGCTACGGGACGCTTCAGGAATATCTGGTCTACCAACAGATCGCATCAACTTACAGGCCACAACTTGTGTTACTGGGGTTCTACTTAGGGAATGATGTTCGCAACAATGATCTACGACTTGAATCTGTCCTGAATACGGGGCAGGCAAAAATCGAAAGTCGACCATTTCTTAAGGTTGATTCTTTTGGTAGAAGATCTGTTACGCCTGTTGATATTACAGAAGCTAGGAAACAATACGAGTTTGAACGAGCACGTCGTGAAGAATGGCCGTTACGCGATGCAAGGAAATCAGTGCTCTTGCGAGTGCTAGGTCGAACAGTACGGCGTTTGGTGGCAAATGCGGTCAGTTCAGACAGTTTAGTCACTCGCCAGCAAGAGTTGGCTGAAATTTCGAGGTTTGGCGTACATTCTTGCGAGGAACCCAACGAAATTACGTCAGCTTGGGGAGTGACGTCGATTCTGTTGGAAAAACTTCGGGACGAGGTTCGCGAGAATGGTGCCCGGTTGGTCGTATTTACCGTTCCAGCTGAAGAAGAAGTGCAGAAGACCTCAATGGAAGCAGCGTTAGGGAGGCTTGGACAGCCAGAACGGTTTTGTTTTGAGCGTGCGCCAGGATACCAACGCCTCCACGGTGTTCTTGATGCGCTAGGTGTTGAATCGGTGGATCTATTGCCCACGTTCAGAGATGCCGCACGGGAAGAGAAAGCGATATTGTTTCGTGATGATCGGCACTGGGGACCGACGGGTCATGAATTGGCCGCCGATTTTGTATTCGGAGAACTCCATCGGCGACAGTTACTGCCGTAAAATGAAGCTGCTTGGAAGCGAATTGTAGAGTTTAGTCGCTAGGAAATTGTTTTAAAGCTTAGACAACTTGGTAGTGGCGTAGGGTGACGATATTGCGTATTGCGTTGGGGTTTGTGGCAGTGCTTTCGTTTTCAGGGTGCGACGATCGGACGTTGACGAGTCAGGAAAGTGGGCAGTCGGCGGTTGAGGATTCCACCGAGAGGGGCGCGGGTTCTGTGCTTCGGCTTACACAAGAATTTGACGAACTTGTTTCGGCTGACGCTGTGATTGAAAAACTGGCAGATGGTTTTGGTTTTACAGAAGGGCCACACTGGATCGAGTACCACGGATTGTACGGGGGAGCGGTTCTGTTTAGTGATATTCCAGGAAATCAGATTGTGTTGTGGAGTTCTGACCACTCGATGTCATCATTTTTAACGCCAGTGTTTGAGGGGTACCATGACGGCGACGATGAGTTCATAGATCCGCGCGGGTTCATCGGGCCGAATGGGATTACGACAGACGCGGAAGGAAGAGTGACGTTTACAGAGCATGGAAACCGTCGAATTAGCCGAATCGAGGCAGATGGGTCCCGTGTCGTGGTGGTTGATTCGTACGAGGGTAAACGACTAAATAGTCCCAATGACCTTGTGTTTCGTTCGGATGGATCACTGTACTTCACGGATCCGCCCTATGGATTAGCGCAGCAAGACGATGATCCGTCTAAAGAACTTGAAATGAATGGAATTTACCGGCTAGCAACTGACGGACGACTTGACTTGCTTGCGACGCAGACGCGGCCCAACGGGCTTGCTTTTTCGCCTGATGAGGACACACTGTATGTGGCGAACTCGGATGGGGTGAGTCGGCAGTGGATTGCCTACGCCGTTGACGAGGATGGCATGCTTGATGACGGGCGTGTGTTTGTCGATGTGACGGATGACCCGGGAAGGGGTGCACCAGACGGATTGAAGGTTGATGAAATGGGGAACCTCTGGGCAACCGGACCAGGCGGGGTGTGGGTGTTCAGTCCAGATGGGGAACATCTCGGAACGATTCAGCCAACAGAACGCCCAGCT
Organism: uncultured Vicinamibacteraceae bacterium; assembly: GCA_964343415.1. Lineage (GTDB taxonomy): Bacteria > Acidobacteriota > Vicinamibacteria > Vicinamibacterales > UBA8438 > DTWD01. Next base: position 3,460 of record CAYFJM010000122.1, read on the forward strand.
AACTTAACGTTTGGCGGTGGCGACGGCCGGACATTGTTTATGACAGCGCAGAGCGGGTTTTACAGAATTCGTGTTCAGGTGGCAGGCGCCGGTCGTTAGACGTTGTCGCCTTCATAATCGATTACTCAAGAAAAAATCGGTCAGACTTGTGCCGTTTGTCGTCCGTGCCCCACCGGACGTCTTTGTGACTGGCGACGAGTTTCGGTACATGCTTAGAACAGTGGATGTAGGCTTCCTCTACGGTCACGTACACCCACTGCTCAACGAGTGTGTTGTCTGATACGCCATACCGTTGGCTCAATTCTTGGTTGGGTACAAGTCCGTTGTCTGGTGCTCGTCGTTCGACGCGGCCATTAACATGGAGGCCAACAGAGGTCTCAAGAAAATCAATAAAAAGCAGTCCGATAGCGGGATTCTCGATGATATTTCCAAGGCTTGCGAAGACACCATTTCCTCGGAATTCTGGATAGGCCAAGGTGTGTTCGTCTTGAACAATAACAAAGCCCGGGTGGCCAAATCGAGGGGAGCAGTCGCAATTGCCCTCGGCGTCACTTGTTGCAATGAAGAGCATGTGCTGTTTGGCGATAAAACTCTGCATCAGTGGCGTAAGATGGTCTTTGACCTGTCGATCATAAAACCTATCGGCCCGGTTTAGGCTGCCACGTTCTTCTTGAATGATACGTTCGCTCTTCGTACCCATTGGACACGCGCCTCGAAGGATCGGGGATGTCGTGCTATTGACCGTTGTATATCAATTCCACAACAGTCCGGAGACGGCCTTCGTCGACAGCGAAGTCGCTGTATTGACTTGGCGCACGGTAGGTTGACACAAAGTCATCTACGCTTTGGTTACGCGAATTGGCGGCTTTAGCCTTTGTAGCCAGATCGTTATAAAACCCTGAGTAGTTAACGAGATCGGTCCAGGTATGGGGATCGTCTGCGTGTCCTGTGATGACGTGGTCAATATCTGAGATTGAAGCCACGGCCTTTCGAAGCGTTTCGCCAAATTCTGTTGCACTCCCGTTCGATCTGGCGGAATCGATGTAGGGCAATCCTTTTCGGGCGAACATGTCACCTGTTTGCACGGTGCGCGCTTCTTTATAGACAACAAAAATGTCACCGTCAGTGTGGCCACGGCCAAAGTAGTACAAGTCGATCTGGTCATTTCCACTAAATAACGTATGTTGGGTAGCGAATGTGGTGTTTGGTAAGTACTTTTCGTTGGCACCTTTAAAGGACTCGCAGTTTGTAATTGAGCCACCTTGAAAGCCGGTTCCATCGCTGCAGTTATTCCCAGACATATGTTTTAGGGTGTTGTCGTGGGCCACGAAATTTATTGTGTCTGAGAATTCTGGATTTGAACCGCTGTGGTCCCAGTGTGTGTGCGTATTGATAATCGTGGTGATCGGTTTGTTGGATATTTGTTGAACTTCAGCGAGAATATCAGGGCCGTACCCTTTGATTTTGGTGTCGACAAGGACGATGCCATTGGTAGTGACGAAGACGCCAGTGTTGCCACCGGTTCGCATGCCCTGCTGACTCGGGTTTGAGGAAAGGACGTGGAGATTCTGTGCGACTTCGAGTGCTCTGATCGGGAACCGAGGTTCTTGAGCAGCATTCGAGACCCAAGTCGCGAAGACACCGAGAACAACAAGGAAAGTCATGCACAGAATTCGTTTCATACGTACCTCCAGTTGAGTATCGAGCACTATAGCATTCGATGTGGGACGGTTTTGGGTTAGGTCTAAGCCAACGGTGTCATTGCTGTAACGAATAAGCAGGACCTTTTGGCGACTCCGAAGGTGCTTGTGCTTGGGTTTTGGTCTGTTCGAGTTAACGACGGAGTTCTCGTCCCTCCGACTCAAGTTTTCTGGCGCCTGCTAGGATGCCATGCATTCCGATGTTGCCTTCGTGGCAAGCGTATTCGAATAGATCATCGTCAGTGCGTCTGAGTGGCATAAGGGCGGTGTACGGGACTACATAGACGGTGTCATCTGTGACGGTGAACTCATATGCGACGGTATCAGGATCGACGCGGGTAAAGCGTTCGATTAAATGCATGTTCGGTCCTGTTCCGCGACTTTGGCCACCTTTAAACTGTGTGGTTTCAACTACAAGTGTGTTGCCCTCGTAGTGGCCCCGAGATACTCCCGAGTATTGCGAAAATGGTGGTTTGTCCGTGCCGTCCCCGATCGGAATGACACGCGCATTGTGAACCATCTCATTGAGAATGGTGACGTAACCGGGGGCTTGAAAGATCATCACGTTGTTATTGTAGGTTGCGGAGACCATCGGTGGGCCCGAATTGAACCCCATGATGCATCTGTCAAACAGACTCCGATTCTCGTACGAGTCGTAGCGGTGTTCATTGACGTATGCGCGACGGGCCGCGCCACGGCGGCGAGCGCCAGGCGTTTGCTCGGGAAGTCGGCCATTCGGTGGGTCAATGATTAGCGATGTTCGTTTATCAGCGACGAGTTCGATTCCCCGTTCATACCAAAATTCGTTGTAGGAGAGTACGCCACCGTCCGCACGAGGCTGGTACCCAGCAGAAGGCGCCCCAGATTCGGGATCAAAAAGATCTCGATTGAGTCGGATGCGTTCAGATGCCTCAAATTGTGCGGCTTCTTCTGGGTCAAGGCTTGCTTGATCCGCTAGGGCTTGTGGGCGTTGGAGTGGCGTCAATGTTCGAAAAGTAAATCTACCGCTAATGTCCGGTTGACCGTCGGG
>CAYFJM010000123.1:0-6186 GCA_964343415.1 uncultured Vicinamibacteraceae bacterium
ATGGAGAGTTCTGTTAGCCGTGCTTTTTGTAATCGGTATCGTTAATGTCGCGCTCAAACCATTAATCGATCGCAGTCGACCATACGAGCACAATCCTGCGGCGATAAGTCACGTGATTCCTTTCCCATCGACGCCGTCCTTCCCCTCTGGACATACGGCAACGGCAGCTGCAGGAGCTTACGCAGTAACGCGACTTTCTCCGGCTGCAGGCCCTTTGGTCTGGCCAATGGCGGCAGCCGTTGCATTTTCACGAATCTATTTGGGAGTCCACTATCCATTCGACGTAATTGCCGGATGGCTCGTCGGTCTTGCCGGAAGCATTTTCGTAACCGGTAGTATTAGTTACGGGAAGCAGAAGGAACGATAAACACACGCTCGCCACGACGAACTAAACCAAGTTCACGACGTGCGATTTCTTCAATAACCGAAGGTTCATACCGTAGGCGACGTGCCTCGTCTCGTAGTGCCTCATTCTCAGACCGTAACCAGGCAATGCTTTCCGACAAGGTTGCATACTGACGATTCGCTACGATCGTCGCCATCATTCCTCTTTCACCAACAATGGCATTGAACAACAACAGGCTGGTCACAAAGAAAACCAAGTAAATAACAGTCCCACGGGACACCAGTCGGTTGAATGGCGGAAAGACTTCACGCCGTCTTCGCTGGCCGCCTGTCATGACTTTATCTGCCCACCTGACTGTCACGAACGATCATATCGATGAAATCAAACTGACTGCTCGCATGCACCATGACTGTTAGACCATAGATTAACGTATTTTCGATAAAATATTTTAATTAGAACGGAAAGCGAAGACCGATAAAGAAAACATGACTAAGCCCTATCAAAAAGGTCATTCAGCTGCTCGGTCTGTCGCATCGTGGCCCAGCAACCGAGATGCGACAAAAGGTTTACTTGGATAGGTGTTAAACGAATAAGCGCCCCAGGGTTCTGTCCTTGCGTTCGATAATGCGGGAAATTATCCAAAAAACCAGAATCTTCACCTGAACAACCGCCTTGGATCCATCGCCGTGTTTCCAGCGGTAGTCGCTCCTCCCACTCGGCAATACGTTCGTTATACATCCAACATATTCGAACATCCCATCCACCCTCTATTCCCCACCACGGGTTCTCTTGGACCTGATGAGTCATCGTGGCCGCAACGACGCCCTTACGTCGCTTAGCTTCTTGTAACGCTCGATGAAGTAACGAAAAATCACTTTCAACAAAGACTCTGTTCTTGGGAAATGATTTATTGGGAGCTCCGAATAATGGCGCAATAAATGGGTCCATGACCCGTGCTTCTGGTGTTGGGTCAACAGGCCATCCGTCGTCTGGGTTAATAGAAAGTAACAAAGGCCAGACCGTATTGACGAATACCACGATTGAACGCACCTTCCGACGCAGAAGCGAAATAAGTCCAAAATTCTCCAGGTCACCTCCATCGCTAAAAAGGTACCGCCCGCCCTGAACCAATCCCGTTGTCACTGGCCAGCATTGAGCATGTGGATAGAAACGATTGTCTCGGTCTGCAGTCCTAAAGGCACTCGTGGCACCAATCACATCAGCCAGCGTGAAGGGGTGTGTCTGTTTGACAGTTATGCAGCCTTCAGCATCGATGGGCACAAGTGGAGGTTCGCAGCCAAATGCACAACTTTCAACTAGTCCGCCACCCACAGAAATAGACTGTCCGTTCGACTCCAAGTGATGCAATACAGGCGAACCGCAATACAGTGGAGAATATTCAAATCCAACTTTCCAAACCTCACTGTCACTATCTGAAGGCCAATTCAACGTCGCATGTGTGACGAGGTAAGGCGCCTCGCGGCCATTTCGCACTTGATGCAACGGTTCAATCGTCGGATTCCGTCTGCGAATTTCTTCCGCAGAAACACTATCAAATGTAAATGCATAAGGACGGTCGGCTTCAAATAACCCAAATGGAGCCAAAAACGTTTCCGCAACCGCATGGCTCCAAATACGATCAACCGCTACGGCTGACGACTGGTGTAATGATATTAGTGTCTGGCGAAAATCACGCGTGGCGGCAACCCCGAGTTCCGACTCAGACAATCGAGATAATGTTGCCGCATCGAGTTCTTCCGGCTGAGCAACCGGTCCAAGAATCTCGCGGTTTGTCTGACCAGGGCCAGCATAATATGTAAACGCTGTTGCTGCCCACGCTCCTCCAGAAACAGCTGACACATAGCCAATACGATCGAGTAAACCGACTTCAGCAAGTCCTCGAAGTTGGCCAATAGTTGCCGCATACGACCGCGTGCCACCGCCGGAAAAACAGATCCCGGTAGCCGGCCGAGCGTCCTGGCATTCTGGATAAACTTGGCCAGAAGCCTTATTCGGCCACACGCGAGATTCGAGGCGCCGTGTCACGGCAGGGTCGAGTATTCCATTGTGAATGGATCCGGAAGAGGAATCTCAGTGACCTCGCCAACTAAGAGATCCTCGAATGAAAAACCTGGATTGTCAGGATCCCCGGCCTCAATCGTCTCGCGATCACCGACAATCAAAACGACCAAATTATCGGGGTCGAGATATTCCCTTGCAACGCGTAACACATCATCACCACTCACACTACTAATACGATCGCGGTAGGTCGTCAGGTAAGACGGGTCTCGACCGGTGTACTCGTCGTTCGCAAACAAACCAGCCGTTGAGGCTGCACTAGAAAAGTTTCGACTAAAAGTATCCACAAACGAGGCCTTTGATGTACGTAATTCTGCTTCCGACACGATGCCTTCCCGCATCTTATCGATTTCTTCAAGAACGATTGCTGCGGCACGTACAACTGTCTCACTCCGGGATTGATAACTCACACGAAATGCGCCGGGGTAATACGTGCCCAATCCAAACGATGAGTACGCACTGTAAGCAAGTCCCTCATCCGAGCGTATCCGAGTCATAAGACGCGCCGCAAAACCACCACCGCCGAGAATATCGTTCATCACCATGAGCGCATACCGATCCGGATTGTCACGCATAGTTCCGAGGTGACCAATCACGACGCGCCCCTGATTCACGTCCTGTTTGTCGACCAAATAAATACCTGGGTCAAGTTCGTGGTTTGGTTCTGGAACAGGCACTGACACCGGTGTACGCACTGGCCAATCTGACATTAACGCTTCAAGCTTTGGACCGATGATTTCGGCCTCAACATCCCCTGATACCGAAAAAATAAAGTTTCCAGGATGGTAGTACTCTCGATGAAAGGCAACTAGATCATCACGTGTTATCGATTCAAGACTGTCACGCGTGGTCGGCGCCGTCGTAAAGTGCGCGTCGCCCCGAAGTAAACGCCTCCACTCTCGCATCTCAATACTTTGCGTGCTGTCATTCCGTTGCTCCATCTGCCGAACACCCTGGCTTTTTGCCAGATCAAGACGCGCCGGATCGAAGCGAGGATGCCGGAGCATATCGAATAGCAGCTTAAGTGACACATCCAAATCCTTCGTCAAACTATTGACCGTTGCTCTACCAGATGTGTCACCAATCGCGCTGCCAATCTCAGCCGCAAGAAATGCAACCTCTTCATCGTATTCTGAGGGTGTCAAACTCTCGGTTCCACCAGCGCGCATCTGGCTACCCGTGAGCGCCGCGACTCCCGGTTTCCCAGTCGGATCAAGATAGCCTCCTGTGCGAACAAGAACAGATACTGTCACCAGTGGAAGTGAGTGATCCGGGACCACATACATCACAACACCATTGTCTAACTCATGCCGATGCGAGGCCGCCTCAGGGGGATCAAAAGTTAGGCCATCGAAGGTCAGTTCACGCGGGTGGCTTGGGATCGTTTGAGCCTGAAGGTCTTGCAGTGGGCTTACGCCGACTCCAAAAACACAGACTGCAACAAAGACAACGATATGCGCCCTCACACCATTACTCATTATTGTCCACCTTCAAGTTCTTCCAATCGCTGTTGAATCACAGCAATCATCGCCTGTGCAGCATCCTGTGCATCGGGCGGTGCCTGACTCATCATCTGTTCTGCTTGCCCTAGAAATTCCGTCAGTTGCGGCGCGTCCATCTGACTAATCATGGTGCGCACCTGACGAATTTGTTGCTGTTCCTCATCACTCAAGCCAGCCAACAAGGGGTCGGCCTCAGTTTCTTCGCCTTCCGTCCGGTAGTAAATCGCTACCGCACGACTCTCCGGCGTAAAGTACGTGTTTGCGACACGCATAATGTCTTCCGGTGTTACGGCATCGTACAGTGCTGGATCTGTATTGATGTGTTCCCATCCCCGATTACTTTCTCGAATCAGCAACTGCATCAGCAGTCCATAATTACTACGCAAATCCCTGAACGTCCCGGCAGCATTCTGATTCTTCACCTTTTGAAGTTCTCGCTCTGGCACAAGCTCATTTTTAAGACGGTCAAGCTCGGTGTAGATAGCCGATTCGACCTCTTCGGGCGTGCTGCCCTGCGTTGCGGTCCCTCGTAGTTCGAACATCCCCTCATACTTGTATCCGGACTGTCCGCCAAAGGCTGAAGTCGCAACCTCCTGCTCCTCAACAAGTGCTTTATACAAACGCCCTGTGCGACCATTCAGCAGTTGTCCAAGCACAACAAGTGGCGGCTCGTCGACATGACCGTCACGCACTGAGTGATACCGAATGGAGACTTGAGGATTCGTGTCAGCCGATGCCACCATCCGCTTTTCTGCAAGCTGAGGCATCTCCCGAGTTCTTGGCTCTAGAGGAGGACGGACGCCTCGCGACAGTCGTCCAAAATAGCGTTCCGCTAATTCGATCGCCTCGTCCGGATCAAAGTCACCTACAAGTGCGGCTGCCAGATTATTTGGTGCGTAGTACGTGTCAAAAAAAGTCAGTGCCTCTTCACGGGTAATGCCTTCAAGATCACTGGGCCACCCAACAACCGGCCATCCGTACGGCGACGACTGCCAGAACATCGCTTCAAACTGTTCTTGAAATTTTCCGATTGGCGTACTGTCTGTTCGCAAACGACGCTCTTCATGCACAACGCTTCGCTCAGCATAAAACTCTCGGAACACTGGGTTCAGTAATCGGTCGCTCTCCATCCAAAACCAGAGTTCCAACTTGTTCGCCGGCACATTAATGAAATAGATCGTGAAATCGTAGCTAGTACCAGCGTTCATCCCTGACGCACCTTCAGCGGTATAGATTCGACTAAAGTCTTCTTTGATCAGCAGTTCGCTTTGTCTCGCTAGCAATTCGTCAAACTGATCGAGCAGTTCTTGATGCCTTGAACTCCGTGCCCCCGGATCATTCGGGTCATCCAGTTGCCCCAGTTGAAACCGGCGATCGAGTTCAACTTCCTCGGCCTGAATCTCCACGCGAAGCGCGTCCAACTGTTCAATAATTTCAAGGTCTTGGGAAATATCCTGTGTCCCAAGCGCATGCGTCCCCTTAAACATCATGTGTTCGAACAGATGCGCAACACCTGTAATCCCCGGTCTTTCATTCACTGACCCGACCTTTGCCACCCAGCCAGCAGCGACGTTTGGATCGCCAGATTTGGGTACAAGCAGAACTGTCAATCCGTTGTCGAGTTGATGCTCAATAACATTGACCTCCTGAGCCACACTAGACATCGGGAAGAAAACCAAGACGACAAAAAGAGTTAGAAACTGTCTCATTTAAATACCTTACCTTGCGCGGATGCCACCGAGTGCGTTATTTTCTCAAGTTCAATAGTGTTCCGCGCTACAAGACATGCCGAGGTAGCTCAGTCGGTAGAGCAACGGACTGAAAATCCGTGTGTCGACAGTTCGATTCTGTCCCTCGGCACCATTTTTACTAATAAAAATTCCACTTTTGAACTTCTGTGTATTTTAGCGTTCTTCTTCTGAAAAATTGGCAACAACCGCGCATAATTTACGCACGAAATGAAACGGGCAAGTGACGCTTTTCAGGCAATCCATTGTAGACACAACACCGGTTTAACAATGAGTACTGATAATTAAAACAAAAGTAATCCGTGTAGCCTAACTTCCCGTCAAAGTAGATTAAACGAAGCTAATCACGAAGCATATAAGTCATGGTCGCAAATCATTCCGGCAAGGCGAACACGTAGAGTGCATTTCCTCCTTCAGGCAAATACACCTCCGGATTCAGTTGCGTACTGAGACTGCGTAATACCCCACCATGCGAGGCAGGCACGGCAATAAACTGTTGCCCACCCGCCTC
>CAYFJM010000124.1:0-6165 GCA_964343415.1 uncultured Vicinamibacteraceae bacterium
TGGAATCCGTAATCCATCAGACGTTTAGCGATGTCCTGTTCCGTAACATCCGCTATTGCTTTAAACGGGCGTAAATCAAAAATCAGTTCATGGGCGACCCGGCCATTTGATCGTGTATAGAGCACGTCGTAGGCGCCCTCGAGTTTCGATTTCAGATAATTCGCATTCAGAATGGCGTAGCGCGTGGCTTCGGTCATCCCCCTACCACCAAGAAGAGAGATGTACGCGTAGGAGATCAAGAGAATACTGGCACTCCCCCACGGTGCCGCCGACACGGGTGCAAGTCCCTGATGTTCATTCTCGGCCACGTGTGGATGTCCTGGCAGATGCGGGACAAGATGGGCGGCGACCGCAATGGGTCCCATGCCCGGACCTCCCCCACCATGCGGGATCGCAAAAGTCTTATGCAGATTAAGATGGCAGACATCCGCACCGATCCGCGCCGGACTCGTAATACCCACCTGCGCGTTCATGTTTGCCCCGTCCATGTAGACCTGGCCACCATGGGCATGCACGATGGCACAAATATCCCGTATGGATTCTTCAAACACACCGTGTGTTGAGGGATACGTGACCATGAGTGCAGCAAGTGATTCCGCGTTGGTTTCCGCATGCTTCTGTAGGTCGTCGACATCGACATTACCATCGTCATCACACGCCACGACAACAACCTTCATGCCCGCCATGACGGCACTCGCAGGATTTGTCCCGTGAGCCGACGAGGGAATCAACACCACGTCCCGAGCGGTCTCTCCATTGGCCTGATGGTAGGCACGAATCGCCAGGAGTCCAGCGTACTCGCCCTGCGCCCCCGAATTCGGTTGCAACGAGACCGCCTCAAACCCGGTGATCTGACACAGGGCGGCCTCAAGTTCGCGAATGATCGTCTGGTAACCCGCTGCCTGTTCCACCGGAACATAGGGATGCAGCGTCGAGAATTCTGGCCACGTCACGGGCTCCATTTCGACGGCGGCGTTCAACTTCATGGTGCACGAGCCGAGCGGAATCATCGACGTATCAAGTCCGATGTCTTTGCGCTCAAGGCGCTTCAGGTACCGCATCATGTCGAGTTCAGAGTGGTGCTGCGTAAACACAGGATGTGTCAAGTAATTCGTCGTTCGTGCTAATGCGTCCGACAACTCAAGCGTTGGTAACACCTCAGCCATCAAACCGTTAGATTTAGCAGAGTTGCTACCGGTCAGAATCTGTACCAACACGCCGACGTCATCTCGCGTCGTGGTTTCATCGAGGGCCACACCGATATCCCCGTCTGCGTGATACGCGAGATTGATCTGTGCTTTATGAGCCGCGTCTTTTACCGCCTCCCGCGAAGCCTGCTCTGGAAAAGTCAGTCGTACCGTGTCGAAATAGTCCGGGTTAACCTGCTTTACACCAGCAGCTTCGCAAGCACGCGTCAACAAGCACGCCAACCCATGAATACGGGTTGCGATATCTTTAAGACCACGCGGTCCGTGATAGACGGCATACATGGCCGCCATGTTCGCCAGGAGCGCCTGCGCTGTGCAGATATTCGAAGTGGCGCGTTCGCGCCTAATGTGTTGTTCGCGGGTCTGCAGCGCCATCCGATAGGCCTGTCGCCCCTCGGAATCCACCGACACCCCAATCACGCGACCGGGCATCTGGCGGACATAGGACTCTCGTGTGGCAAAGAATGCCGCGTGAGGCCCACCGTAGCCCATCGGTACGCCGAAACGTTGGGCATTTCCAATCACGACATCGGCACCCCACTCCCCCGGTGGTTTCACCAATGTGAGGGCTAGTAGGTCTGTGGCAACCGCAACCAACGTACCACTTTCGTGTGCCTGAGCGATCAGCATTGACAGGTCATGAAGGCATCCGTACGAATCAGGGGTCTGCAGCAGGACGCCAAACGTATCAGACCAGTCCTGCCCAACCAGCGACGCGTCCTCGACCACTTCGACGGTAATGTTGAGCGGTTCAGCCCGTCCCTGAACAATAGCAATCGTTTGCGGATAGCACGACGCGGCGATGACGAAACGATTGGCATCTGGTCGACTACGAGCCTGCACCCGGTGTATGAGTGTCATGGCCTCGGCGGCCGCCGTCCCTTCGTCCAATAACGACGCGTTCGCGACCTGCATCCCTGTTAGATCCTGCACGACGGTTTGAAAATTTAATAACGATTCAAGCCGTCCCTGCGCGACCTCAGCCTGGTAGGGCGTATACGGGGTGTACCACCCTGGGTTCTCGAGCAGATTTCTGAGAAGAACTGGCGGAGTAACGCACCCGTAATACCCTCTGCCAATGAATGAACGCCAACAGTCGTTTGTTAGCCCGAGGCGCTTCAATCTCGAGAGTAATGCCGCCTCCGTCGCTGCCTGAGGAACCTCTAGTGGTTCCTCAAGTCGGATCGCGGCTGGAACCACCTCGTCGATGAGTGCATCGATAGATTCTGCCCCAACGGTGCGGAGCATCTCATCGAGTTCAACCTCACGTGGCCCGATATGCCGGCGAACGAAACGGTCTTGAGGATCGGACATGCCGCGGACGCCTATGCGATCAATGCCCCGTAGGCATCGGCATCAATCAAACTATCGAGTTCATCGGGTTTCGACAGTTTCACGACAATCATCCAATTTCCGTGGGGATCCTTATTCACGAGTTCCGGCTGCGTTTCGAGCGCGCTATTCACTTCGACGACCTCGCCAGTCACCGGACAGTACAAATCAGACACGGCCTTTACCGATTCGACAGACCCAAACTGCTCCCCTTGTGTCAACACACGTCCGACCTCCGGCAATTCGACATAGACGACATCCCCGAGTTGCTCTTGGGCGTAGTTCGTGATCCCAACCTTGCCCCTGTCCTTATCGATTCGAATCCATTCGTGGTCCTTCGTATATTTAAGTTCCGTCGGATACGTCATGTGTCTTCCCTGTTGGACGACCGCCTATAAAACGGCATCTTTACCACGTGAGCCGCCACGCGTCGTCCTCGAATATCAATTGAGAGTGCACTATCTACCTTCGCATATTTCACCGGGACGTACGCCATACCGATTGCTTTATTGAGAAATGGTGTCTGCGTGCCACTGGTGACCACACCAATCCGATCCTCTCCAACGTAAACCGCGTAGCCATGTCTCGCAATTCCCCGTTCATCAAGTGCAAATCCAACCAGTTTCTTCGTTACGCCAATCTCTCGCTGCCGTAACAACGCAGACTTGCCGATGAAGCCCTCCTTGTCCCAACCGACGATCCATCCGAGACCGGCCTCTATAAGCGTGGTCGTGTCATCCATATCCTGGCCGCAGAGTCGCATGCCGGCTTCCAGACGTAACGTATCCCTGGCACCCAGTCCCGCGGGAAGGAGTCCGTCAGACACTCCAGCCCGTTGCACTGCATCCCAGACAGACGGGGCGGACTGCGGTGGGACAAACAATTCAAACCCATCTTCACCCGTGTATCCGGTTCTTGAAATCGTGGCCCGAACCCCGCCCACCTCTCCTGTTGCGAACTTGTAATATCCAATCGTACGTAATTCAACTTCCGTTAGCGTTTGCAAAATTGCTTCCGCGAGTGGGCCTTGCACGGCGATCAATGCATACCGATTACTGGTATTGACCGCAACCGCATCGCCAACCCCACTAATGTGTTCACGGATCCACGCAAAATCTTTCGAAATATTGCCAGCATTGACGACCAGCATGTAGTGCCCGTCGGCAAGCTTGTAGACGAGGACGTCGTCAACGACTGTACCCTCCTCGGACAAGAGCGCAGAATATTGGGCGTCGCCAATGCTGAGTTTTGTAGCATCATTCGTACAGACCTTCTGAACCGCAGCGAGGGCATCGTCACCAGCAATTTCAATCTCACCCATATGACTCACGTCAAAGAGTCCGGCCGAATTCCTGACGGCAAGATGTTCTTTCACGAGTCCAACATATTCCACCGGCATTTCCCACCCAGAGAAATCAACAAGACGCGCACCAAGGGCACGGTGTCGCGGGTTGAGCGGTGTTGGTTTGAGACCTTCGGCCGTGGTCTTGACCATAAAACGTATCGCTGTACTTTCTCGTCTTCGTTCCGAATTTTGACGACTGGGTGGCCGTCAGGCGCGTAACGGTACTATGCACTCAAAGTTGGGTCAAGAACCCTTAGTCTGTGAACCCCGGCGCACGCACTTTCGCGTAACCAAACGTTGAAACGAAATCGCCGCAATGGTCACGGGGACAAGAATGGTCAGTTCCCGTAGCAATGCGAAACCATTATTCATCCAGCACTGGATCTCTCCTATTTGTCTGCACACATTTAGAAACAGGAAATAGTCGTAACTTGACAGATAATAGTCGGTTGTAAAAGGCCACAACGCCATCAAACCCGCAGGAAAACTCGAATCCGCCGCCAACCAATCAAGTCCGATATGACTGGCGTAAGCGGCACCGACCGCACATGGCAGTTCTACATAGCGCCAACGGGACAGTGCAGCCGCAACCACCATCACTGCAGCTGTTGCACCGACGCTATGAGTAAATTCTCTGTGCGCTGCAAATACAAAATCGATATCCGGAAGCATACCCATGCAGGCCAATGTCACAGCCCCGACTACCAGGTTGGTGGACGACGGCGCGGCCGGGGTTCCGGAATAACGCTTCGCACATGAACGGGCGCATGCAAAAACGCCCGACACAAGATACCCAGCTGCAATTCCGCCAAGTGCATGTCCAATGGGTGTTGGCATCTAACTTGATTGTACTGGTTGCGTGGCGCACTATAATGCGATTTCTAATCTGTCACGAAGGAGTACGTATGCGCCGAAGCATTCTCTGTGCCATTGGAACACTTGCGGTAGCTCTCTTAGGGCCGGCTAACCAGGATTCCTCGCTCTCAGCGCAGACCGGCGCAACCGATACCCTAGATATCTATTGGATCGATGTTGAAGGAGGCGCGGCGACGCTAATTATTACTCCGCAACAGGAATCAATCCTGATGGATGCGGGTTGGGGGCGCACCGATGAACGTGATGCGAAGCGCATCCAGGATGCGATGACGGATGCAGATATTGACCACATTGACTATTTCATTACTTCGCATTTTCACCGGGACCACGTGGATGGTTTACCTGCACTGGCTCGTCGGGTATCCATCGGAGAGTTCATTGACCATGGTGATAGTGTCGAACAGGACCGAGAAAATGGAATCGCGTCGTGGAATGCGTACCTGTCGGTTGCTGAAGGAAAACGGCGAACCGTTAAGCCAGGAGATAAACTTCGACTCGAGGGCGTCGAATTTTCCTTCGTAGCAGCACGCAGAGAAATCCCTGAACGACCACTGTTACCAGTCGGGCCAAATCCGTACTGCGATGGAGCGGAACCGGGGACAGATCTCCAAGGTGAAAACGCGAGCAGTGTTGGCTATTTGCTGTCCTTAGGGGCGTTCCAATTTTTAAATCTTGGGGATATGACGCCAAATATCCAACATCAAATGGCCTGTCCGGAGAACAGGTTGGGCGTGGTTGACCTATACCAAATCCCTCACCACGGCATGCGCAACGCGTTATCACCGGCACTGACCTGGGCGGTCCAACCGAAGGTTGCTGTAATCAATAACGGTCCGCATAAGGGTGGCGGGCCTGATTCCTACGAAATTATTGAGCAGATTGAAGGACTCGAGGATATCTGGATGGTGCATCGGGCACTCGACACCGACGATGCCCACAATACGTCGGAACGTCTGACGGCAAATCAAACCGATGAAGAAGACTGCGAAGGCTATTGGATCCGCGCCATGGTGCATCCAGATGGTAGGAGTTATGTGCTCATGAACGGCCGTAACCACGCCAGTCGAACATACGTGTCCCGGTAATAACTCAGACAGCCCTGCTCGATGATTTTGTGGAATGATTAGTGCAAACGAGAAAATACCAATCGTTGGATTATCCTGCGCTACAATGGGCGCACTTTCTAAAGACGACTGGTCTACATCGCAGCGTGGAGTTCGATCGCACCGGATACAGATATCCGGCACAACAGTGAAGGGACGTTTTCGATGAACACCGCAGTTCTGACCATCCTGGCGCTTTTACCAATCATCACTGTCGCAGTTTTCCTCGTCGGATTGCGGTGGCCTGCGAGCCGTGCGATGCCGCTCTCGTATATCGTCGCGGCTGGCTTAGCGCTTCTCA
>CAYFJM010000125.1:0-6140 GCA_964343415.1 uncultured Vicinamibacteraceae bacterium
GTTCCAAAGGAAGTGACAAAGTGAATCGATGTGGCTAACACCGTAACCGTGATACGTAAACTCGTACGTATCACTCCGCAAGCTTTGTCCCATCGTGTGGTTAAAGGCGGCGTCCGGGTTGTCAATAGCTTCATCTGGCATTGGGTTGTGCGCAAGAGACACGGTAATGCCGGCGCGAACGAGCGAGGCTGCTTCACGAGTCTTTTCCGGTGTGATCAGATTCATCGTTCCACGTTCATCATCGTCACCCCAACGTCCCCAATTGTTGAATTCTTGAAAGAGTTTGTTGAACTCTCCAAGGTTTCTTGGAGACCGCGCTTCTTGCGTCACGGCTGTTGTGGGTAAGGCGATGATTGTTAGTGCAACAAGGCCTTCAAGGCAGCGTGCCGAAATGTTCCGTTTCTGTTTCATCGTGTTGTTTCCTCGATTACGTCCTTAAGTTAATGCCCGTCGCATTATGCCTGAAGCGTGACGGAGCGTCACGATCGGTCATTCCGAATGAGTGGATAACGAAAGCAGGTAACCAAATGATCATTAACCATTCCGGTCGCCTGCATATGTGCATAACAAATCGTCGTTCCTACAAACGTAAAGCCACGATCTTTCAGATCTTTACTCAGAGCATCCGATTCCGTCGTTCTGGTGGGTATCTGAGCGGATGTTTCCCAGGCGTTTTGAATTGGTCGACCGTCTACAAATTGCCAGATGTACCGATCGAAGCTCCCAAACTTGTTCTGTACCTCAAGAAATCGACGGGCGTTGTTGATAGCTGATGTTATTTTCAGGCGATTTCTGATGATTCCGTCATTGGCGAGTAATTGCGTCAGTTTCCGTTTGTCGTACCGGGCCACCTTGTGTGGGTCGAATTGGTCAAAAGCGGCCTGATACGCAGCACGTTTTTTGAGAATGGTAAGCCAGCTGAGGCCAGCTTGGGCTCCTTCGAGTACGAGCATTTCAAAAAGTCGCCTGTCATTATGTAGTGGGACACCCCACTCATTATCGTGGTACGGCAAGTAGAGCGGGTGTGAGTCACCCCATGCGCATCGAGTGTGAAGCATGGTCATTTAGCAATACGATTTTTCCATAGATACGGGAAGGATGCATAGATTCTTCGGGTTTACGTCGGGTGGCCAATTCATGATACCGTGCGATTGTGAGAGATCGACTGACGTCATGGGTATGAAAATTTGTCTGATGGTAACAATGTGTGCGCTGGCTTCGTTATCTGCGTTTGCCCAAGAATCGATTGAGCCGGCCTTGTTCATCACGCCGTTCACATTTGAAGAGATGCAGGGGAAACAAGTTGTCTTCGAGACTGATCACGGGACCATCGCTATTGATTTACGTCCCGAACTCGCACCGAATCATGTCGGACTTGTCATGACGAGCGTTTCGGACGGAGTGTTTGATGGAACGACGTTTCACCGAATGGTGCAGCGTGGCATCGTCCAGGGTGGAGATCCATTTACCAAGGACCCCGATCGTACTTCTGACTACGGACGGGGAGGACTTGGCTTGGTTGAGGCTGAGTTCACTGATGCAAATCACGAGCGGGGGACAGTGTCTTCCGTTCTGGTTCCTGGAGATCTTTCTAGTGGCGGGTCTCAATTTTTGATCTGTGTAGTGCCTCAGTCTGCCCTGGATGGGAATCACACTATTTGGGGACAGGTTGTTGATGGTATGGATGTGGTTACACGGATTTCTGAAACTCCCGTCGACGCAGATGGTCTGGCTACAGACCGGGTGACTATTCAGTCCGCCAGAATTAGGGATAAACCTCCGCCGGAAGTAGCACCGTTTACGGTTGAGTCAGACGAAGAACTAGCGGCATTCCGTGCAGTTTTAAATACAACGCTTGGTCGGATTGTCGTCGAGTTTTACCCAGATGTCGCACCAAATCATGTGCGAAATTTTCTTCGGCTCGTGGATACAGGCGTCTACAACGGAGTCAGTTTTCACCGTGTTGTTCCTGGATTCGTGGTTCAGGCCGGGCATTTACCCACTCGTCGCGAGCCTTTGACAGACCGCCAGCAACGTTTTATCCGTAATCTAGAACCTGAATTTAATGAAACTGCTCACGTGCGGGGCATTGTATCTATGGCACGATTAGACGATCCTGCTAGTGCCTCAACGTCGTTTTTTATCTGTACGGACGTTGCGGAAGAACTCGACGGCGTGTACACCGCCTTTGGCGTTGTTGTCGAGGGGGTAGATGTTGTCGCAGCAATTGAGGCGACACCAACAAATGGGGAAAATCCAATTGACCGGATAGAGATTATTGCGGCCGAAGTGGTGAGGAGATGATGCACGGTCGCTAGTCAGCGTTTTCGTTAAGTAGTTTGCTGGCAAGCTTTGTATACAGGTCGACTGCGCGCTCGAGTTCTGGAATTTTGACGTGTTCGTCCGCAGTATGAGCGACTTGGACTGAACCAGGTCCTATGAGCAGTGGTTCTCCCCACGAAGATAGAAATGGAATATCAGTGGTAAACCGAAAGACTTCTGTGTCAAATCCTGGAATCGTTTTTAGATGGACTGGCGGGACCACAATAATGTCTTTTGTTGAGACGCTATCGGGCAGGGTATTCAGACAAGCACGCACGTCGCTGGCCGGGCCAACGGTACGAAAATTCACATCTGCCTCAGCGTGTGGTGGGACAACGTTTGGTGCTACTCCACCAGAGAGCATTCCGATGGTATAGGTTGTTTGTCCGATGATCTCGTCTGTCGGCAGGTCAAGTTCACGAAGTGCAACGAGAGCATCGAGGAGTTTTTCGATAGCTGATTCGCCGAGTTCAGGATGCGAAGAGTGTGCAGCGCGACCTTGGGTTGATAAACAAACTCGGTAGACACCTCGAGTCGCACGTGCCAGTTGATTGTCCGTCGGTTCTCCGTTAATTAAATAACGGCAGGATTGAGCGAGTCGGTCCGCAGCCTGAGCCCCAGGACTTCCATGTTCCTCTCCAACAACGACAAGTAGGCCAACGTTTTCTACTCCAGATGCTCGGAGTTGTTCAAGTGCTGTAATTTGCGCAGCAAGAATCCCCTTGGCGTCACAAGCGCCGCGGCCATAAAGGGTGTCCCCGTCAATTCGACTTGGGAAGAATGGTGGAACACAGTCGATATGAGTAGAAAATACAATTTCCGGGTCATGTTTTGTAATCGTGGCAATAACGTTTGCGCGGTCGTCGACTACCGGTTGTTCAGTTACGTGATAGCCGCGTTCACGAAGCCACGAGGCTAGCCACGTTACAGCCTCTGATTCGTGTCCACTCGTCGAATCGATATCAATGAGGTTGCATGCGAACTGAACAAGTGCCCTATCGTTTATCGCAGCCATGCTTCAAGCTCTGTTTTGGTGTCCGTTCGGTCGTCTCTGTACTTCACAATGACGGGTGTTGCGAGTGAGAGTCCCCAATCCGCTCCAACTCCTGTCCGCACGGCCCGTCCACCAGGAACAACGACTGCTCCCTCAGGCACTACGGTCGGCTGACCTTGGTCGGGTTTAATGATTCGTTCATTTGGGAGGTCATAGATGGGGGTTGAACCGGTCAGGACGGTCCCGGCTGCAATTACGGCACGGCACTTGACGACGGCACCTTCGTACAGTCCGGTATTGCCACCAACAAGCACATCGTCCTCGACAATAACGGGCAGGGCTCCGACTGGTTCCAATACGCCACCAATTTGCGCTGCAGCACTGACATGAACCCGTTGGCCAACTTGTGCGCATGACCCAACCAATGCATGGGAGTCAATTAAGCTGCCGTCTCCGACGTATGCCCCGATGTTGATATACATCGGGGGCATACAGATCACACCAGTTCCCAAGAAGGCTCCATCTCGCACGGATGAACCCCCAGGAGCAATTCTTATGTTGAGGTCTGTTGATACAGGCTTAAGGGGGAGCGAGTCTTTGTCCAGATATGGTGAATTGTTGTCCGCAGAAGGAAATGCCGTGATCGCACCACAGCGAAAACCTACAAGAATTCCTTCCTTGACCCAAGGATTGACACGCCAGCCCGTGTCAGTCGAGGTATCTGGTTCGGCCGCACGAATGTGGCCAGCTGAGAGTTCGCGACGAAGTGTGGCGAAGACAGTGCGCGCTTCGTCTGGGTCCGCATCATTTGCTTGCTTGTACAGGTGTTGAATTTGTTCGGCGAGTGTCATCGTGTTTTATTAGGTAGTGTTTGCCGGTACTACGAGCCGGAAAGTTGTAAGTTGTTGAGTACGTCGTTAATTTGACTACGCGATTCATCGGTAGGCGAAACCATTGGTAGGCGATATATTTCTTCGAGTAATCCAAGCGAAGCCATTGCAGCTTTGACGGGTATTGGATTCGATTCGACAAAGTTCACCTGCATGAGCGGGAGTAGTTTCTCGTGTATCTGCCTGGCCTCGGAAAATCTAGCGGTATTCGCAAGGTCGACGAGGGTCGCCATTTCGGCAGGCGTTTCATTGGCGACTACGGAAATGACACCGTGTCCACCGAGTGCAATCAATGGCAGCGTGAAGGCATCGTCACCGGCGAGAATCGAGAAATTTTCTGGGATCAACCGACAGATTTCACACATTTGAAGCAGATTTCCAGACGCTTCTTTGATCCCGACAATATTGGGGACTGCTGCTAAACGAGTAAGCGTTTCCGGTTGGATGTTGCACCCGGTACGACTTGGCACGTTGTAGAGCAAAATAGGGAGATCTGTACTCTTGGCTATTGTCTCGAAATGAAGGTACAGGCCTTCTTGTGTTGGTTTGTTGTAGAACGGGGTAACAGAAAGAATGCCATCAACTCCAGTTTTTGCCATGTCAGCGACAAGCTGCACCGCTGTTTGGGTGTCATAACTTCCTGCACCCGCGAGCACCGGGGTTTGGCCGCTTGCTGCCTGGACAACAAGCTCCGTGACCCGGACTTTTTCCTTATGTGACAACGAGGGGCTTTCGCCCGTAGTTCCACAGGGGACAAGGAAGTGAATTCCGTTGTCAATTTGTCGGCGAACAAGTCTTGTAATTGCCGATTCGTCGAGATTGCCCTGTGCCGTAAACGGTGTGACGAGCGCCGTACCACAGCCGGTCCAACGTGTGTGCATATTACAGTTCCTGCTAATCTAGGCCGAGTACATTTCGCATCGTAAACCAGCCCTGCTTACCTTTTACCCAACTAGCTGCTTCGAGCGCACCGCGGGCAAACGTGGCACGGTCACGGGCCGTATGTGTCAGTGTGATCGTATCGAACGGTCCGTCATACCCAATTGTATGGACACCAGGCATTTTACCGGCCCGTGTTGATGATATGTCAATCTCACGCTGATAACCGATTTTCTGCATGCTGTTTTTAAGCGCTAACGCCGTTCCAGAGGGCGCGTCCTTTTTCGCGTCATGGTGACCCTCGTGAATCCAGGCCCCGAAGTCTTCGTGATGAGCAAATAGTTGTGCGCTGCGCTCGACGATTGCTTCGAACAAATTAACTCCAAGTGAAAAATTTGCAGCGTGCACCACACCGATGTGATTTTCTTCTACGATCTTTCGTAGAGCTGGCTCATCGGTTTCCCATCCGGTTGTTCCGATGACAACATTAATCCCGCGCGTAGCGAGCTTGCTTACATTCGAAATAATTGATTCAGGAAGCGAAAACTCAATGGCAACATCGACGTCATCTAGCAAAGATGATTCGAGTCCTTCACCATTACGATTGTTGTGAATATCAAGACGTTCGACGACATGACAGTCGTGATCGGCACTAATTGCGTCGATGGCTTGTCCCATCCGGCCATAACCGACAAGTACGATATGTAGACTCATCTAATGCCTTTCTGTCGACAGTGAAACGTAAGCAAAGTTAATCCCTGCTAATAGAAGATGCAGAGAGGCGGATTATACTCGTGCATGTCTTTTCCCGACAGCATGGTGGTTGTCGAGGTTGCCGAGCCTGGTCCTCCTGAAGTTTTTCGGTTGGCCAGACGTCCTTTGCCTGAGCCGACTACTGGTGAAGTTTTACTTAGAGTGTCGGCGGCTGGAGTGAACCGAGCGGATGTCATGCAGCGCCAGGGAAAATATCCGCCTCCGCCGGGAGCATCCGATATTCTGGGACTAGAAGTGTCGGGAGCCGTTGTAATGGTTGGGGAGGGTGTCAGAACTCTTGC
>CAYFJM010000126.1:0-6129 GCA_964343415.1 uncultured Vicinamibacteraceae bacterium
TGAACTCTGTGAACTCCACTTTCATATTTCAATTGGCTGTAAACCCGTTTGCCTTCAATGAGAACGACCACTTCCTTGATAGCGCCAACGCCGGTTTCATTGGAGGAGAGAACCTCTACCCGCCAACCAAGGGTTTCAGCGTACCGTGCATACATTCGAAACAGATCAGCAGCAAAAAGACCAGCTTCGTCACCGCCAGTGCCAGCTCTGATTTCAAGGACGACATTTTTTTCGTCATTTGGATCTTTCGGGATCAGAAGAACCTTGATTTCTTGCAAGAGCATTTCTCGACGTTCTTCAAGTTGGATGAGTTCTTGTTGCGCTAGCTCTTTGAGTTCGTCGTCGTCGTTGGTTTCGTCGACTAATTCCTTTGCTTGAGCCGCTTCGTCTGCTACTTCTTTGTACAGGCGAAAATGTTCAATAATTGGCTGTATTTCTGATAACGCCTTGGTGTGAGCGCGGTATTCTTGCTGGTCCGCTTGGACCACAGGGTCGCTAATAAGTTTTGTCAACTTGTCGTAACGTTCTTCAATTACTTGTAATTTGTCGAACATAATTAGCCTCCCGAGACCGGCGGCAAGAAAGCGACTTCATCGCCATCCGAGAGTTTCGAATCCATGTGGGCGTATTCTTCATTGACAGCAGTTGAGATTGCTTCACTATAAGAATCGAACTCAGGAAAATCTTGAACTAAAGTCTTCCAAACAGAACGGGCTGTAGAGCCATCTGGAAGATCGCGATCGAGATTCGACTTTCCGGCGATATCTCGTAACCGAGCAAAAAGTAGAACAGTTATACGCATGCTAGACGGATGGCGGTCTGACGGGCTGTCTCGTCATCGGGACTTGCCGTAGCCCCTTCGATCCAGACATCACCGCCTTCAAAATATTCATGTTTCCAAATTGGAGCAATTTGCTTGATGCGCTCAATAGCATACCTGCACGAGGAAAAGGCATTCGCACGGTGCGGTGATGCAGCTGCGATCGCGACACTCGCTTCTCCTACATCGAGACGACCGATTCGATGGTGTACAGCTAGGTGTGTGTCAGGCCACAGTTCAGTAGATTCATCCGCGATCCGTTGAAAAGCCTTTACTGCAAGGGGTTCGTACGCTTCATATTCAAGATGCTCTACCTGGCGGCCCTGGTTCTCATTGCGAACCGTACCAAGAAAAGAGGCTATCGCACCCGCACTAGCCGGTGCCTTTCTTAGTTGGTTTTCGACATACTCGACCATGTTATCGAGGTTTAGTGGGTCAGTGGTAACGACGAATGCGATCACATTCATTTTTTGAGTATAGCAGTTAGCTTTGAACGTATTTGGGGCCTGGTTTGGTGATTCTAAAAACCGGTGAACCACGCATTTTTGTTTTTGGCGCAAACCAGCCGGCGTGTTAATTCAGTAGTCACAAACCTCTGAGCGGTCTGGGCGGCGTCAATGATCGTGTGTCCAATAACTAGCTGTGCGAGTAAGGCGGAACTGTACATGCAGCCGGTGCCGTGGGTTTGTCCGTTCGAATCTAGCGATACACGTCGATTAGGGACTTCGAAGAAGTTATGTCCGTCATGAACCACGTCGACTACGGTATCTCCTGTCGGGTTGTAGTGACCCCCAGTGATTACGACTGCGCCTGGCCCAAGATTTTTTATTCGGCGAGCAGCGGTTTTCGTATCGCTAAGTGTTTTGATCGTAATACCGCTTAATCGTTCTGCTTCAGCCTTATTTGGTGTAACAACGGATGCCTGTGGGAGTAATTTGTGCTTGAGATCTTCGACGGCATTTTCTTCAAGTAGCGCTGTTCCGCTAGTCGATTGAATTATGGGGTCTATAACCGCTAATAACTCACGCTTATTGAGAGCAGATGCAACACTGTTAACGGTATTGCGTTTTCCGAGCATTCCAGTTTTTACGCCCGTAATATCGATATCATCAAACACGGTATTCATTTGAGCCGTGATTATTTCGGAGGGGATAATATGCGTGGCCGTAATGCGCGACGGACTTTGTGCGGTTACGGCTGTTATTGTACTTATTCCATACAGACCATGAGCCGCGAAAGTTCTTAAGTCAGCTTGTATACCAGCACCTGAACAGGAATCGCTTCCGCCGATAGTGAGCACAACTTTCACTTATCTATCCTGAAATCATTATTGTTACTGCTTTGGACAAAGATAAGAAGGTATTGATAGCGAAAGCTGTCATCATGTGTAACCAGTTCGAGGCCTGCGGCTTTTGCGGCTTTAATTATGGTTTCCGGATCGACACGATCCTGTAGCGGTGGTCCCGGACCACCTCCATTGAGGCGATGTTCGACGATTCCTATACGCCCTTCCTTTTTCAATTGTGGGATGACATTACGTAGGAGGGTTGCAGGATCTTCGACTTCGCCATAAACGTCGACCATTAAAACCGCGTCAACCGGTTTTGGTATTTTCGGATTGTTAAAAGTTCCGATGATTGTTTCTACGTTAGAAAGATTTGTACGATTTACCCTTCTGTTGATCGATTCGATCATTTCTCTCTGAATGTCTTCGGCGTAGACGAGTCCTTTTGGCCCGACTCTATTAGCAAGCTTGATTGTGAACCAACCACCTCCAGCGCCGACATCGGCAACAGTGGTGCCACTAGTGATACCGAGAAGGTCCATTATCCTTTCGGGATCCTGCCAGGCGTCACGATCTGGGCCTTCAAGCGCACCTAGTTCTTCAGGTGGAAATAAGCGTCCATGGTCGCTCCGTTGTTGACCATTTACTTCACGTATCGTCAGGTTCAGTATCAGACACGAAACCGCAACTGAAAGAACAATGTTCATGGAATACA
Source organism: uncultured Vicinamibacteraceae bacterium (assembly GCA_964343415.1). GTDB lineage: Bacteria > Acidobacteriota > Vicinamibacteria > Vicinamibacterales > UBA8438 > DTWD01. Next base: position 2,821 of record CAYFJM010000126.1, read on the forward strand.
TTACCTTGCGATTATGGCACGCTGTCTGGCGGGCAAGGAATCGGTGTAGTGTTTCGTTCTTGCATCGGAGGACGGCCGTAGCCTCGCTCTGTGGCTTGTATGTCGAGACTGTTCGTTTCTAGATCTAGGATTGGCAAAAGCGAGAACGGGGTTTGATTATTAACGTAAAGATGTTTTAGATAGCCTCCGCACGCCCGACAAAACTCAAGTCGCCAATCTGTTTGATGTTCTGAGACGGCAATCAGGAATGTTTTGTTATTGTTATTGCAGTAAACACACTGGCTGCATGGGGGACTCCAATCTGCGCCACAAAAAGAGCAACGGAGGTGGCGTTTTCCTGACCAAGATTCTGCTAATGCAGGCCAAGATCCGCATGCGGGACAGAGTCCTTGTCTCCAGTTCTTAGCTGCAGTTCGAATTGTTAACTCAGTACTATTCTCACAGACCAGTGCTTCATGCTGAAGGCGATTTGCAATTGGGCCAACAGTAAGTTCTGCTATAAGCCAAATAAGGTCCGGTGAAATTCCGAGCTGAGTTGCTCTCAGTCGGATCGGAGACTGTTGACGCAAGAGGGAGGCGTGAAAGAGTGAACCGGGTTCTATTTGTCCTTGCTCGAGTACCCGTCGAATGTTTTTTGCGGTTTCTCCGGCACCACTCGCGGCAAAATCGTTACAAAAACCGAGCAAGTATGGAACGAGACGGTCAGTATTGAGTTTGACCGCGAGCTCAAGGACCGGAGCTTGTTGTTGCTTAAATCTTTGAAAGATATCTTCAGGAATTGCATTGATTCCCGGTTCAATTAGAGAAGTATCGTCAACTAGCTCCATGCTACGGGTCACGAGTATTCGTTGTAATTCGACTGCAGAGGCTAAATCGGGTTGAGCTGTGACTATTGCGAGCCAACGGCTGTCTGCCTCATCCAAGATTATGTCGTTTTTCTGACTCATTCGTTCTCAGTATTACGTGAATACAATCTAATGACGAAGATGCTGTAAGTTATTGTATTAAAGTCGATTATCCTATCAGGTCTGAATGCTTTGAATAACTTCGTCTTGAAGAGCCTTGTGAGCGGTCGCTATACTTAGGGTTTAAGGGAGATTATTAACTTGTCTGAAATGTCAACTGTACAGGCTGGGCCCGTTACGGTAACGTCCGCCGCGGCTGGGAAAATTACTGCGTTGCTTGTTGAAGAACAGAAAAACGAAGCTGGCCTTCGAGTTTTTGTTCAAGGCGGAGGTTGTTCCGGTTTTCAGTACGGTTTAATGATTGAAGATGGTCCCGGCGATACGGAGTCAGACAAAATTTTTGAATCGAATGGGGTGAGGCTTTTTGTTGACCCGATCAGCATTCGTTATTTGACGGGTGCTGAGGTAGATTTTGTCGACAACCTTACAGGGGGCGGATTTACCATTAAGAATCCCAATGCGAAATCGACGTGTGGATGCGGTCAGTCGTTTGGCGTTTGAATTTACGTGGCCCTATTCTTCGGTTACAGTCCCCGGTTGATGTAGTCAGCTGACTAATTTAGGAGCTGAGTTTTTGAATGGAGCCTTTTTCTGCATACCTCGAACGTTTACGTCCGGCAGGAGGAAAGCGTTCCAGCAAGCGTGATCTGATCGTAAATGTCTTTCTTCGCCAAGAAGGACATCTCAGTGCGGATGATCTGGTAGAAATCATGCGTCGGGACGAATATAAGATTAGTCGCGCGACTGTTTATAGAACTCTACAGTGGATGGTTGAAGCCGGAATTGCGCGAAAAGTTGATTTTGGGGAGGGACGGTTTCGGTTTGAGCACTCCTATCGTCACCCACGGCACTTTCACCTCATATGTAAGACATGCAATCAGTCATCAGAATTCCTATCATCTGACATTGAAGCTCTTGTTGAAGAGGTTGCGTCAGCACGATCTTTTTCAGCTAGACAAAGTGTTTTACAAATTTATGGCACCTGCGAAGAATGTCAGACTGGTCGTCAGCGACCAGAAGGTAAGGTCACTACGGAGTTGTTGTTTGCACGAGACGCTTTGCGGATTGCAATCGCAACCGAAAGAAGTGGTTTGGAGTTTTATTCACGTGCTGCGCGTCTCACCAAAGATGCTCGCGGTCGGCGAGTATTTAAGAAGCTCGCAGAGGAAGAAAAAGAGCACCTTTCAACACTTGAAGCCCGTTACGGTGAGCTTTTAAAAGAAGATCCTGAGCTTGAATCCCGCCCAACGTTTCTTTTTTTTAAGGGAGCAGCAAACGGACTGTTTGCGGCAGGGGCGGAAGAGTTAAGTCGCGGTGTGGATGCCGCTGAGGCTCTCAAAATCGGTATTCGCTGTGAGCGGGGTTCTCATCGGTTTTTTAAGCGATATGGTGAGCGGTTTGAAGATTCCGAGGGTAAACGCATCTTTTTAGAGTTTGCGGATGAAGAACGTGAACACTTAGAGCTACTTATCCGAGAGTACCGGGCACTTACTACTCGGACGGCTAGTCGGCCGAAGCGAGGGGTAAAGCGTACGCGTCGCGCTAGTGCTTGATTGCCAACTACCCGTTAATCGGTTTTCGTACTACTTTTATGATTGATCTCCACATGCATACCACTGCGTCTGATGGGATTTTGAATCCGTCTGAGCTGGTAGAACGTGCATTTAATGTGGGAATCGATATTTTAAGTGTGACTGATCACGATACGATGGGCGGAATTGATGAGGCCTCAGATGCGGCAATTGCGCGTGGAATAAAGTTCTTGCCTGGGATTGAAATTACTGCTGTGGATAACCGTAAAGATGTCCATATGCTGGCTTATTTTTTGGACAATAAACAGAGAATGTTGTCAGATTTTCTCGGTCAGCAGAGAGCTGACCGGGTTCGACGGGCGCGGGAAATTTCAACAAAATTAGCTGGTTTGGGAGTGCCGATAAATATTGATGAGAAGATTATCCGATGTGAATCAACTGGCCAGGCGGTTGGTCGTCCGGACGTAGCCAATGCACTGTTGGAGGCCGGACATGTGGCTTCAGTACAGGAAGCGTTTGATCGATTTCTAGGCGATGGGTGTTCAGCTTATGTTCCGCGAAAAGGTGTGTCTCCAGCTGATGTTGTGCGTATGGTCAAAGAGGTAGGTGGTGTAACGGCTTTGGCTCATCCAGGATTGTTGAGGAAAGATTCTCTGATATCAGAACTTGCTGGAAGGGGATTGGATGCAATTGAGGTTTACCATAGCGATCACACTGTATCTGATGAATCGCGCTACTTACGTTTAACGGAAGAGTATGGTTTGGCTGTCAGTGGCGGGTCTGATTTCCATGGGGATCATCATCGCCGGGCT
>CAYFJM010000127.1:0-6108 GCA_964343415.1 uncultured Vicinamibacteraceae bacterium
TGATGCGTCGAGCGAGGCGCCGCGGATCTACGTTGACGCTAACGTGCCGGCCGGAGTGGTGCGTTACATGCGTCGGAGGCTTAGCTGGGATGTGTTCTTTGTGATGGAGCATGAAGACTTACGTCGAGCAGCGGATGAAACTCACTACCAAGTATCACGGCGACTACATCGGATCTTGATCACAATGGATCGCGATTTTCTCGATGAACGTCGTTTCCCCCTTGATCAGAGTGGGGGTGTGATTGTGGTGCATGCACCTGATGAGCGAGGTTTGAACCGAGTTTTGAAGCGCCTGCATGAGGAATTCTTTGTGAGTGAGCCTTTGTGCCACTTATCACTACTAGTGGGAAAAAAACTGGACTTACACCCGGATTCTAACTTTGGTGGTAGCCTCGAGTGGTTACTGGATGAGTGTGGTAACTGACGTTAGTCCCCGTGCACTACGTCGTGTGGTCTAAAGTCGTATGAAGCAGGGTCAGAAATTCCTGCGTGCTGAAACGCAAGAAGTCTTTCGCGGCATTTGCTACAGCGGCCGCAATGTTTGGCCTTGAGAGGTTTCATACAGGACACCGTTAATTCAAACGGGACTCCAAGTAAGTGCCCACGTTCGATTACATCCGTTTTGCTAAGTCTGCTGAACGGCGCCACGATCTCAAGGTTGTGGTCTAATCCTTGATTCATCGCTTGTTGCATTGATCTAAAAAACTCAGGTGTCGCGTCTGGAAATGGGTTGCCAGCGAGCGATCCCATGGCAATACGTTCGATACGGTTGATGGCGCAATACGCTGAAACCTTGGCGAGCAAAAGAATGTTCCGTCCTACTAGATAAACATCCTCGTCCGGCGTGTCGTAAGCGGGAGGATTACTGTTTAGCGCCCAGTGCTTAGACGGGTATGTATCGGAGACGGGACAATCTAAACAAGTGAGCGGTTTGACTAGTCCTTGGAATTGTTTTGATTGTAACAATCGATTGACTTGGGCTTGCTCGCCAGATTCCCATGAAAAACCGCTCGTCACATAGATTGGCTGTATGTAGGCGTTCTTGCCGTATAGGTTCCGTGTTTCCTCAAGTTCACTTGCTACTAAGACCGCGCTATCGAGACCACCTGAAAGGAGAATGGCCCTCCGAATCGGTGTTTTTTCTCGCGATGATAGTGCTGACATGGTTAGATCGTAGCAGGTCAAACTGCTCTACTTGACAATAGATGCAATGATTTTGAATAATCAAAATAAATAAGAGATGCGAGCGAAAAATATATTTCTATTTGGCAAAATAGTCTATCTCTTATTGTTTGCGACTATGCCGAGCGCGTTTGCTCAAGAGGAACTATCCAAAAGGGTGCGCGCGCTTCGTCAGGAGCAGTCGACCAATGTGGATGTTCAAACCGGTCTAGGTTTGGAGCAATCTGTTCGTAAAAACTTCTCACTGCGTAGGCAGGCGGATGACGACAACACGACTAGCTCAGCGGTGTCACGAACTGGTCCCATTTCTGGCTACATGGATTTCCATTTCAACAATGTAGAGTTCCAAGACCCTGTACTTGATTTTCATAGATTCGTTCTTTTATTTACCCACAGCTTTTCTGACCGTGTGAGATTTGTGTCCGAGCTTGAACTTGAACATGCTGTTGTTTCACCGGAGACCGACGGAGAACTTGAGCTTGAACAAGCGTATGTCGACTTTCTGATGAATCGAAGTCTTAATTTGCGGGCTGGCATGGTGCTTGCTCCAGTGGGGGTGATTAATGAGCGTCATGAGCCGCCAGTGTTTCATGGCGTTGAGCGACCGTCTGTTGAGACCGTAATTATTCCGACAACTTGGTTTGGCGCAGGTGCTGGTATTCACGGTGAAGTAGGAAGCGGTTTTCGGTACCGAGTGTACGCGATGGAGACGCTCAATGCTTCTGGATTTAGTGCTGAGAGTGGTCTTCGAGATGGTCGTCAAAAAGGAGCTCAATCGAACGCCAAGCACGTCGCGGGCACCGGGCGGGTGGAATTTGTGGGAACGCCTGGTTTGGTACTCGGTGCGAGTCTTTGGAGTGGCGATTCAGGGTTTGCATTTCCTCGAGGCGACGTCAGCGTCACTATGACGGAGTTCGACGGACGCTATCACTGGGCAGAGTTTGATATTCGTGGTCTTTATGCACATGCATTTCTAGATGGGATCGCCGAGTTGAATAACTCTTTACAGCGCATCGTCGGTGTAAATCCAAATATTGCAGAGCAACTGCGCGGTTTTTATCTTGAGGGGTCTTACTTTTTGTTAGCTAATCCTGCTCCGCGCGAGTTGGCAGTGTTTGTACGCTATGAAAATTTCGATACGCAATATCGAATGCCGAGCGGATTTGATTCGATCGCGTCTTTCGACCGGGACTCTTGGTCATTCGGGATGACATATTTTCCAGACCCTGATGTTGCGGTCAAAGTCGACTATACGGTGCAACGCAGTCGGAGTGAGGTTCTTCCTGCGCCGAACTCTTTTAATGTCGGATTGGGATGGTGGTTCTAATGCGAAGAGTTTTCGTTTGGGGACTATTTATCATGAGCGCGATGTTAGCTGTCTCGCAAATACAGGCCGAGCAGACTAGGCATCAAGTAGTAACGATTTTGGCTGAACGCTTCAGTTTCACCCCGTCGGAGATTCGTGTCGCTGTTGGAACAAGTCTTGAGTTGCGAATCCACAGTAACGATACGATGCATGGTTTTAGAATTATCGGAAACAACATCAACATTTTAGTACCCAAACGCCGACAAGGCGAAGCTATTGTGCGATTTCAAGCAGTTGATGTTGGTCGCTATGAATTTGAGTGCTCGCGTTTGTGTGGTGCGGGGCACAATTTTATGCGTGGCGCCATCATCGTCCATGAAAGCGACCAGGAAGGAGATAGATGATCAGATTGTTTCGAGTTGTTGTGGCTTTTTGTTTAACTACGGGTTTAGTTGTGATTTCAGAAAGTTCCCGGGCCGTGGCGCAGGGACCATTACGCCTTGGTGGTCCGTTGCTTGGGCTAAGTGCGATGGAATTCGAAGAGTTTTTGCTCGGACTTGATGATTTTCTTGAGGTTGAAAATGCCGAGGAAGGACTGGGACCTGCGTATAACAATACAAGTTGTGCTGGATGCCATAACGTGCCGGCCATTGGCGGTATTGCGCCGATGACGACGACACGAGCAGGTGTCCGCGATGCAGATGGATCGTACCGAGACCTCGACTCGAAGAGAGGGTCACTTTTTCAGATTTTTTCCATCCCGACACACAATTGTCAGTCGGTAATTCCTGCGGAGGCTAACGTTATTGGTCGTAGAGCGCCGATTCCTTTGTTCGGTGCTGGTCTAGTCGAAGCTATTCCTGACGAAGCAATTCGATCACTTGCTGACCCCTATGATCTTGACCGAGACGGCATTAGTGGACGGGCACCAATAGTTGTGGACTTGGTCACTGGGGACGAACGAGTCGGCCGTTTTGGATGGAAGTCTCAGATGGCGACGTTACTGGAATTTGGTGCGGACGCGTATCGAAATGAGATGGGCATCACTAACGATCTTTTTCCAGAAGAATTAACTTTTCGTTTGATGCCTGAACAATTGCAACGGTGTGACGTGATACCAGACCCAGAAGATGTCGTTGAACCAGAAACCGGTCGGCGAGGCATCGATAATTTTGAAGCATTCATGAGATTTCTTGCTCCGCCGGTACGAGGAAAGATTACGGAGGCTGTCAGTCGAGGGCGCCGACTGTTCGAGGGTATCGGGTGCGCGAAATGTCATGTGCCCTCACTAAAAACGGGTGCCAATAGCAACCCACTATTTGATTATCAGGAGGTACCACTTTTTTCGGATTTGCTCCTGCATGATATTGGCACGGGTGATGGCATTCGGCAGGCTGGTGCCGAACCGGAAGAGATTCGTACGCCAGCACTATGGGGATTGCGACACCGTAGACCGCTGCTTCATGATGGTAGCGCCTCGAATACATTTGAGGCCATTATGCGGCATGAGCAGGAAGCGGAGATTGCCCGTCAAGGGTTTGAACAATTATCGCCAGACCAAAATTCTTTCTTACTAGCGTTTCTAGATTCATTGTGAGGCTTCGTCATCATGCAGCCAATGCCGCAATCGAGCACCGTTGAGAATTACCTCAAAGCGATTTATCAGGCAGAAATTTCGAAAGACAGCCGTGGCGAACTTGTGCCGATGGGGAAATTGTCTACTGCGCTGGGCGTTGTTCCGGGAACCGCAACGACTATGGTGAAAGCGTTAGCGGAAACCGGTCTCGTACTTTACGAGCCCTATGCCGGGGTTCAGCTAACAGAAGCGGGTCAGAAGTTAGCGGCACTAGTGTTACGTCGGCATCGCTTGCTCGAGTTGTTTCTGGTCAAGGTTCTTGGTATGAGTTGGGATGAAGTTCATGAAGAGGCTGAACGATTAGAACATGCTGCTTCTGATCGACTCATCGATCGGATCGATGCGATGCTTGGACGGCCAGGCGTAGACCCGCACGGCGATCCAATTCCCGATGCCGACGGTTCTATTGAGACTCCTCGATATCAAAGTTTGTTGACCTGCCCGTTGGGCACGGTGTTGGTTCTTAGTCGTGTGACTAACCAAGACGGGGAGTTTCTCCGATTTCTTGAGGGCAACGAATTAACTCCCGGACAATCAATTTGCGTCGAGAACAGAGATAACGCTGCTGATCATGTCCTTGTACGTCGTGTCGGTAGCCAGGAATCGGTTGTAATCGGGATGCGTGCGGCGGCTACTCTCTTGGTCGCCAATGTATAGAGCAACGACGTGAGTGGTGGCAGGTGATTGGCACCTGTAATGTTATCTAGCCATGCTACTTATTCGGTGTTGTTGACTTTGTGCATTCGTTGCGGTCGACATGTTCATTGTTTTAAGCACCAAGTAGGATCGGTATTGCATGTCTTCGTCGATAACGATTGATCGCGACCGATGGTCTGGGGAGGGAGATTTTACCGAGCGGATTCTTTCATGGCTTTCAGAGCAGCCAGGTGTGATTTCGCTACGAGTGGAAGACGCTCCTTCGGCACGGACGGACGTGGAATATAACTTCATTAGTAACGAAATTTATGTTGAGTTTAAAGTTCGGAAATTTTATCAGTCACGCCGAGTGCTAGGGGTCATTCCGTTCAGGCGGAAGACTGTAGAGAAAACCATGTCTCTTGAAAAACTTAATAGGGTGCTTTCCGAAGAATCTGATTTGGGCGAACCGGATTATGCTGATGAGGGCATGATTCAGTTTCTCCATACCGAACGGATCATCCCTCCTTATCAAACGAAGGGTTATAAATTGATCGAGTTAGTTCGTATTTATGAGTTCAATACAACGAGTCGGAGGTCCTAATGGATAGCGGCGAAATCGGACGACGTATCCGACGCACGCTTGTTGATGCTAAGGCCAAAGCGGTGGAACGGCGTGAGCAGACCACTGTTGCTGAGGTAGAGGGCCAGCAGGTAATGAAACGGATTGTTATTCCCGTCATGAAGACGATAGCGTCTGTACTCTCATCTGAAGGGTACCGGTGCTCAGTTTCGACACCGCATGAGTCTGCCCGCTTGTCGTTTGACTCGCCGCGAGATGCTTACATTGAAGTAGTCATGAATACTGCAAACGATCCACCAACGCTGATCGGGCGGACAGGACGTACTCGTGGAAGTCGAGTGCTGAGTAACGAGTATGTAATAGTGAGTCACCCAGCGATTGGACAGCTTACTGAAGAGGATCTAGTGACATTTGTTCAGCGAGAACTATTACTAGTTATTGAACGGTGATGACCCACCAATCGATTATTTCTCGGCAGCCTTTATCTATTGATGATCTTTTCCAAACGATTACTAGACGGCTCCACTTTGCTTGAGTGCTTCGACCTCTTTCATTGACATGCCGAGTTCTTTAAGGATTTCTTCCGTATGCTCGCCAAGTAATGGTGGCGGTGTGCGGACGGCACCAGGTGTATCGCCGAGCTTAATTGGAACGCCCAGTTGTTTGATTAGTCCTGCAGCTGGGTGATCGAGTGCCACGACCATTGCGCGATCAATTATCTGAGGGTCACTAAAGAGTTGGTCGAGATCCCGCACACCACCACAT
>CAYFJM010000128.1:0-6107 GCA_964343415.1 uncultured Vicinamibacteraceae bacterium
TTCATCTCGGGGGTGCGGTGCGCGGCCCCAGACCGAGACGAGAAACCAATAACCCCTATGGCGTCGGAGAGGGACGGCTCTGGTATGAATGGAAACTCTTCGACGACCTAAGAACGTTGGTTGATGTTCCAATTCTGGCGAAAGGCATCCTCACTGGTGACGGTGCAAAGAAATGCCTCGACCACGGCGTTGAAGGCATCGTGGTCTCCAATCATGGCGGTCGGGCGATTGACTACGGGCCCTCGACGCTTGAAGTCCTTGAAGAAGTCGTGGAGGCTGTCGACGGTCGTGTGCCGGTACTGATCGATAGTGGTTTCCGCCGCGGAAGCGATGTCCTGAAGGCACTTGCTCTCGGCGCTGATGCGGTCTGCCTTGGACGTGCGGCGCGGTGGGGTCTCGGTGCCTTTGGAGAACAAGGCGCCCAAAAAGTTATTGAGATCATCCATGCGGAGCTGGTGCAAGCGATGGCCGCAGCGGGGTGTCGTGATATTAAATCGATCGATCGAAGTATTGTCAGGAGCAATTTCGCATGAAAATGCGTCGACCGAGTCGGATTTGGTAAAAAGTTATTCATCCATTGTGCGCAACTCTTTTGGCATACTTCGGCTAATTTAATCAGGCTATATTTTCGTTTTCTCGTTAGGATGGTTCCGAAAAGATTGTTAGGAAGGAGTCACCGTGGCTAAATTACTCAACCAGTGGCGTCAAGGATTCACTAGGCGAGAGGCTCTCTCCGGGCTCGTCTCATTCCTTGCGGCATCTCCACTACTACATGCGCAACGCGACCCATGGCCCCTTGATCAACACCGTCGATATCTTGGGTTTAACGAAATGTTGACCGCATTCGATTTTGAACCTGTTTTCAAAGCCAATGTTCCTTTGTCGATTTACGACTACACCGCGCACGGAACCGACTCCGAATTCACCCTCTCCCGAAATCGCGACGCCTTCGACTGGGTTGAACTGATGGGACAAGGTGGTGTGTCCGTTGAAGATGTCGATACATCTACAGAAATATTTGGGTTGGCGATGAAAAGCCCGATTATGCTGGCCCCTACTTCTCGCCAGCGCGACCTTCATCCTGATGGTGAACTCGGTATGTATCGAGCGGCAACAACAACAGACACCACGATGATTGTCAGCAACGCTTCCAGTTTCCCCTTCACCAGGATCGCCGACGCCGCAGAGGGACCACTCTGGTACCAGTTGTATGCCCGTCAAGATATCGAGGCAAACCGGCAACCACTCGCGGATGGTCAAGCCGCGGGGGCGCAGACCGTTGTCGTTACGATTGATCAACAAGGTTCGTACTATGAGCGCGATTTACACGACTTTCATCTCGGGGGTTCGGTTCGGAGTCCCAGACGTAGACGAGAGACCAGTAATCCCTATGGTGTCGGAGATGGACGATTGTGGTACGAATGGAAACTGTTTGATGAACTCCGCTCGATGATCGACGTGCCAATCCTCGCCAAAGGTATCCTGACTGGTGAAGGCGCGAAAAAATGCCTTGAACATGGCGTCGAAGGCATTGTGGTCTCGAATCATGGCGCGCGTGCTATCGATTACGGCCCTTCGACGCTCGAAGTCCTTGAAGAAGTGGTCAACGCTGTTAACGGTCGTGTACCGGTGCTTATCGATAGTGGGTTCCGTCGAGGAAGCGATGTTCTGAAGGCGCTTGCCCTCGGCGCTGATGCAGTGTGTCTCGGACGCGCTTCCCGGTGGGGACTTGGTGCCTTTGGAGAACAAGGGGCACAAAAAGTCATTGAGATCATCAATGCAGAGCTTGTACAGGCGATGGCGGCAGCCGGGTGTCGTGACATCAAATCGATTAACAGCAGTATCGTTCGGACGAATTTCCCATGACCAAACAAAACCAGAAGGACTCGCTTCCTAGACGGAACGCTATTCGGCAGGTCGGTAATTTCTTCACCCGCCCTCCTGCGGCTGTAGCTGGTCAAGGTGGGCTACCAGCAATACGCCGTGGCCCGGTGGAAGAAATTTATGCAGCACCAGAATTTGAACAGATGGCAGAACTTGTTCTCGCTCCCATGCAATTTGACGCCTTGAAGAGCAGCGAACGTGGTTCTTTTGACAAAATGACGTTTCGTCAGCGCCTCATGGTGTATGCCATGGACCTCGACCTCACGACAGAGTTATTTGGGCACTCCATGTTCGCACCGATCATCGTGGGGCCCGTTAGCAGTCAAGGTGACCTCCACGACGAGGGCGAACTGGCGACGGCAAGAGGGTCTAGTGACTCCCAAACCATCATGGTGGCCACGCGGAGTGCAAGTTACCCCATCGCGCAAATTGCCTCAGAAACCACACAACCGCTTTGGTTCCAGGTGTATGCTGACGATGACCTTGGGGCTGTTCGCGCGGACGTCGCCGAAGCCACCGATGCCGGATGCGAAATCCTCTGTGTCACGGTTGGTGTGTCCTCCGAAGGTGCCCCAGTCGCCGTGCAATGGGACGCTATTGAGGAACTCACTCAAAGCGCAGGAGTTCCCGTCATCGTCAAAGGCGTCATGAATTTAGATGATGCACGTAGAGCCCTTGACCACGGCGCAACTGGCCTTGTCGTGTCGAACCATGGTGGCGCGGTTGGATTCGGCGGAGTACTGCCCATCGATGTTCTACCAGAAATCGCCGATGGCATAGGAGACCGCGCCCCGGTGCTTGTTGACGGAGGCTTTAAACGTGGAAGCGACATTCTTAAAGGGCTGGCGCTCGGCGCCAAGGCCGTGATGCTTGCGCGTCCAATCATGTGGGGACTAGCCGCTTACGGTGCGGCTGGTGTTGAACGAGCACTCTACCTATTGATTAATGAACTCGCGCGTAACATGGCGGCATCAGGACGCCCGCAAATTGACATGATCGATCGGGCATTAGTGCGTATTGACTCACGGTAACCACCGTTTGCATCGGTGTTAGTTGCTCAGGAGGCCAACGAATTACGTGTACAGCGCTGCATTCGTTCCTGGTGGAAATAGACCTGACACGGTGCACGTCTCTCGCTGTTATCGAACGCGCACACAGACAAGCCCTAATTAGACCACCAGATGGTTACGAAAGAAACCTACAGTACGATTCCAGGCTAGCGCAGCTGCGGCTTCGTTGTAACGCGGTGTCGAATTATTGTGAAACCCGTGCAGCGTACCTTCGAACATATGCATCTCATGCGACACGTTGTTCGATTGCAATGCCCTCTCATACTCGGGCCACATCGCGTTTATCCGCGGGTCCGAATCTGCATAGATCACCATAAGCGACGCTTCAATGCGGGGCACATCGTCGCTCGCTGCTGACACTCCATAAAAGGGTACGCCTGCCTGAAGGTCGCTTCCCAGCTCAACCGCAAGTCGATTGGTCATCCCCCCACCCCAGCAAAAACCAGTAGCCCCAAGACGACCGTTCGACAACTCATGCGATTTGAGATAGTTCGCACTGTTGATCATATCTTGGTCAAGTTCTGCAGGAACAAGGCCCCGTTGGAGTTCTCGTCCATCATCGTCATTACCCGGATAGCCCCCTACAGGTGACAATCCGTCCGGTGCTAATGCCAAAAACCCGGCGACACCCGCACGCCGTGCAACGTCTTCAATATGAGGATTTAACCCACGGTTCTCATGAATCACCAATACAGCGGGAAAGGGACCCTCTCCGGCTGGTTGGACAAGATACCCTCGCATAGTACCCGAGGTACCGCCTGGCGATGGATACTCAACATACCTCCCTGTCATACGGGGATCGGTAAAAGAAATCGTCTGCGCTTCCGCATAGCGAGGCATTAATGCCTGCGCCATCCACAACGCGGAAACGCCCCCAATTGTCATTACAGCCGCACGATTCAAAAACTCGCGCCTATCTATATAGCCATGGCAATACTCGTCGTAAAGATCGAAAATCCGTGGATCAATCTTGTCTTGTTCAGTCATTGGCTGTGACCCTCTGTATAAACGAATCCCTGTTTGACGAAATCGGTTAACGTGCGTTTATAGACTCATGCTTTCACGCTTAGTCAAATATTATGCGAACTTGCGCCCATTATCGACCTTAAATCAACGGGCCGTTTCTGAGGCCTCGATGAGGCTTTGTTACCATTAGAAATACATGCCGCTTAACGAACAAGCTCTTTTCAACAAAACACCTCAAACTCGCTCGGCGCAATATCAGTGCCCCAAGTGTCAACGGATAGGCAACTACAAGGTTCAGTGGGTGCTCCATTCGAAGAAGTCCAAACTTCCACCCGGTGCAAACCGAGATGATCGCGAAAAGTTCGACAAACTACGTGACTACCTGGTACGTCTTGATGACCACGTGACGTGTACTACCTGCGGCAAAAAATTTGACATTCCTTCTCAACATTCAATGATGTTCACAGAACAACTCTCAGGATTACCGAACGAAGAAGAGCTCGAGCGGGAGATTGCCGAGGCGGCCGGAGAATCAGAACCGCCCCCTGAGCGCAAACCCGTATTGCCTGCTCGCTTCACACGGAAATCGATTGGGTGGAAATAGCCAGTCCTCATTTCAACAAATCGAAAAAGAAATAATGGCGGAGGGACAGGGATTCGAACCCTGGAGCGAGTTACCCCGCTAACGATTTTCAAGACCGTCGCCTTCAACCGCTCGGCCATCCCTCCATAAACTTTAAACTCGTTACTGAGGCTTCCCTGGTTCAATAACCTCCTGGCCTCCCATATAGGGCCGTAATACCGGTGGGATGACGACCGACCCATCCCGTTGCTGACCGTTCTCAAGAATGGCAAGCAATGCGCGCCCCACAGCAACCCCAGACCCATTCAGTGTGTGCACATATTCCGGCTTTCCTTTTCCCTCACGCCGAAATCGAATCCCCGCTCGACGCGCCTGGAAAGCTTCCGTATTACTGCAACTAGAAATTTCCCTATACCCGTTCTGCCCGGGCAGCCACACCTCAATATCGTAGGTCTTTGCTGACGCAAAACCCATGTCGCCCGTACATAACAACATCGTACGGTAAGGCAATTCAAGGCGCTTCAGGACCTCTTCCGCATGCAAGGTCAATGCTTCGTGGATGTCCCAGGATTCTTCAGGCATTGAGTACGAAACCAATTCAACTTTATCGAACTGATGCTGTCTGATTAACCCCCGCACATCCTTTCCATGCGACCCTGCTTCGCTCCGGAAACACGGTGTATAAGCAACATAACGAATAGGGAACATACGCCCGTCAAGAATTTCTCCACGATGAAGATTACAGAGCGGCACTTCAGCCGTGGGGATTAAATACAAATCCCAATCTCCTGATACCTGAAACAAATCTGCCTCAAACTTTGGAAGGTTGCCGGTTCCAGTTAACGCTGCCTTCGTGGCAAGAAATGGTGGCTCAATTTCGGTATACCCATGTTCGGCCGTATGAAGGTCGAGCATAAAATTGATGAGTGCCCGACTGAGCCTGGCTCCGGTCCCCGTAAGGACAGAAAACCTTGCTCCGGCTAGTTTTGTCGCACGCTCGAAATCAATAATGCCGAGATCGGGTCCGATATCCCAGTGCGCCTTTGGAGAAAAGTCGAACGCGGGAGGGTCTCCTTGTCGACGGACCTCAACGTTATCTTTCTCGGATGCACCACGCGGGACACTGCTATGAGGAAGATTAGGAAGGGTGAGTGCTAATTCGTCTCTCTGCGACTCAACAACGTCAAGGCGAGACTCGTGTTCCTTGATCGCCGTGCCATGTTCTTTACTCGCTTGAATAAGATCGTCAGCGGGTTGACCGCTCTGCTTTGCCTTGGCAACCTGCTCACCCACATCTTTACGAGCCCGGCGAGTTGCTTCGAGAACCGGCAAAATGGAACGACGCTCACTATCAAGTTTTGCCAAGCAGGCAAGCTCGTCAGAAAGGTCATCGCCTCGCGTCGCCAGCTGCTTCCGAACCTCATCAAGTTGCTCCCGGAGGAGTATTGGATCGAGCATCAGAATTGAGATCTTAATCCTTTGATACGATCCTCGCTGAATGGCACGTCTTGGAACGGTCTCAACTTTGCTGGTACCAGCGGGCGGTCTTGGCACACGGATGCTTCCCAGCACCAAAGTTCTGCCAAAAGAACTCCTTCCTATCG
>CAYFJM010000129.1:0-6094 GCA_964343415.1 uncultured Vicinamibacteraceae bacterium
TAACCATGACACCGACGCGGTTTCGGATCTCGCCGATGTCATCAGCAGGATTTGCTTCCAGAAGAATCAAATCAGCCCGTCTGCCGACAGCAACCGTTCCAAACCGATCAGTTGCATCAAAATATTCAGCAGGACGGCGTGTCCCAATTTCAAGCACTTCGTACGGCGTCATCCCCGCTTCCGTATAAAGCACCATCTCGTGATACATCGCAAAACCTGGCACACTAAATATTTGCGGTGAGTCCGTACCGAGTGCAATGTTGGCCCCTCCCTCATGCAACGCTGACAAAATGTTGCGTCGGAGTGCGGCAATCCGACGATTTGTCTCGATTTCGGTGGATTCAAGACGGGTATCCACAGCTTCCCGCCATCTGTCCACCATTTCCGGGGGCATGTAACGAACCTCCGGACGTTCGGAGAGCACTTCGGCTGAACCACGTTCATTAAAAAAAGCGGTTTCCCACAACACCATCGTCGGCACAACCCAGGCACCCGACTCGACCGTGGCGCGAACCAACTCGGGGATACGATTTTCGTCCACACTTTCCACTAACGCTCCAACCCCTCTCAATCCACGATCTTCGTCTGCTCGATCGTCTGATGGAGCCAGTGCTTCAACATAATTGTCGAGATGATCGATAGACATTTGCCCCGAAGCTAATGCATGACGCAACCCAACGTAGTCAGAAACATGCCCCCCGAAGGGTATGTCCACTTCTAACGCGGTCTCCGCCAATGCATTGAAGGCATCAAGACTCATGCCTTCATGTGTCTTAATCAAATCGTACCCATCTACCTTGTATTCACGAACCCGTTGTGATGCTTCTTCCGGTGTAGTAACCGACGTCCCATTCATGGACACACTGGCAAGATAAAGATTCGGGCCGAGTAGGCGTCCTCGCTCAATAGCACTCCGCAATGCGAACTGCGAAGGATCGCCTTGCATACCACGGACCGTCGTCACACCATTCGCTACGTACAAAAACAACAAGTTCCGGACATCTTCATCACTCATGCGTGGATTCGGCAAATGGCCGTGCATCTCCGTTAGGCCCGGCATCAAAAAGTAGTCTTCAGCATCAATACTTGTGACGTCCTCAGCCACCGAAAATTCGTCTGCTGCCCCAATTAATGACACCTGACCGTTTTCGATCATGACTACCTGTCGTTCAAGTAGATGGTCACCTGTACCATCCATTGGCAAGACGTCCACGTTCAGGAACGCAAAATCACCGCTAATCATTGTCGGTGGTTCTCCGCCACATCCAATGGTCAGAACTGTGACAACAACTACAACCAGTGCTTTCAATCTTTTACCTCCGGTCGTGAACTCGCAAATTCAGGCACGTGACCGCGCTTGTACACCATAAACGTCCGCCTAAATGTGATCACGACCGTTCCATCTTGATTAAATCCACGGGTTTTGACTGTCACAATCCCAACGTTTGGCCTTGACCGTGACTCGCGCGTTTCAAGCACCTCGCTATCCGAATAAATCGTATCGCCATGAAACACGGGCGCTGGCAAACGAACCTCATCCCAGCCCAGATTTGCCATGACATTCACCGATAGATCCATCGTCGATTGACCGGTCACCAACGCCAAGGTAAACGTTGAATCTACAAGAGGTTTGCCAAATTCTGTTTTCTCGGCATACGCATAGTCAAAGTGAATCTTGTTGACGTTCTGCGACAGTAGAGTCATCCATACATTGTCAGTGGGCAAGACCGTTCGACCAAGCGGGTGCTCGTAAACATCACCAACCGAAAAATCTTCATAAACACGACCTGTCCATCCTTGCTGTACCACCATAATGTTCTTCTCCTCGTCTGCCCTAAACGCTCAAATTGTAGAACAGCAACACTGCGGGTAACGCTAGACCGATTAAATTAGACCTTCGGCGCGCCACGCTGAAACAACTTCATCTGAGTACCCGAGTTCCTCCATAATGGCATCGGTGTTCGCACCGATGTCTGGAATTGGATCAAAACGAGCCTCAACACCATCAATCGTTGCTGGTGGAAGCGTGGCCCGAAGAGGCCCAACACTTGTAGGCACTTCACGCCAGCGTTGACGCGCGGCCAGTTGTTCGTGAGCAGCCAGTTGGGCAACTGTATTCATTCTTGCATTGGCAATTTTCGCAAGTTCAAGTCGAGCAACTATTTCCTCCACATTCAACTTCCCGAACACCGAATCAATTTCTGCCTCCAATTCACGACGCTGTTCCACCCGCTTCGCGTTACTCTCAAAACGAGCATCTACGGCCAACTCAGGCCGCTGGAGTACCTGCTCACAAAACCGAACCCACTCTCGCTCATTTTGCAATCCCAGAAACACAGTCTCACCATCTGCGCCCGCAAATGGACCATACGGTGCAATCGCCGCGTGACGCGCGCCGCTCCGGGGTGGTGACGAACCACCATACATGGTGTAATAAAGTGGAAAGCCCATCCACTCCGTCAATGCTTCAAGCATTGATACTTCAATAGTTGCGCCGTTACCAGTTCGTTCCCGACGGAACAGTGCGGTGAGCACACCAGAGTAGGCGTACATTCCCGCGGCAATGTCAGCAACAGAGATCGATGATTTTACTAACTCCGTCTCTGTTCCCGTAATGGAAACTAAACCGGCTTCTGCTTGCACCAATAAGTCATAAGCTTTCTTGTCTCGGTACGGCCCCGTCGCCCCATAGCCAGATACATCGCACACAATAAGTTCTGGGCGCCCGGCGCGCAGTGTGCCAGCATCAAGTCCCAGGCGACCAGCGGAACCAGGTGCAAGATTCTGGACAAATACGTCGGCACGCTCAAGCAAACGACTGACCACATCGCTCGCCTCCGGTCGTTTCAGGTCAAGAGTCAATGATTCTTTCGACCGATTCAACCAGACGAAGTGACTTGACAACCCCTTAACCGTGGAATCGTATGCCCGTGCGAAATCACCTACGTGTGGCCGCTCTACTTTAATAACACGTGCTCCAAGGTCGGCCAGCTGCCGCGTCGCAAATGGTGCCGCCACCGCCTGCTCAAGCGTCACCACGGTCACTCCGTCAAGGGGACCCGCCATCAGAAAGACCGCGGTAACCCAAGCACGTGCTCGGAGATGTACGAAAGGATCAGATTCGTTGAGATCGGAGCAACTTGATACAACCGCGTTTCACGAAACTTGCGTTCAATATCATAGTCCTCGGCAAATCCAAATCCACCGAATGTCTGCACCGCAACATTTGCAGCTTCCCATGACGCATCGGCCGCCAACAATTTCGCCATGTTTGCCTCTGCGCCACAGGGTTTACCGCCATCAAACAGTTGCGCCGCACGAACACGCATCAAATCAGCGGCTTCAACATTAACGTGCGCTCGAGCAATCGGAAATTGAATGCCTTGATTCTGGCCAATTGGTCGATTAAACACCACTCGCTCATTGGCGTACGAGGTTGCTCGCTCAAGAAACCAACGCCCATCACCCACACATTCAGCTGCAATTAGAATTCGTTCGGCATTCAAGCCATCAATAAGATATCGAAAACCGCGACCTTCCTCTCCCACACGACTTGAAACAGGTACCGCAAGATTGTCAAAAAAGACCTCTGTTGTTGCGTGGTTCATCATGGTTCGAAGCGGGCGTATCGTTAAACCGTTTCCAATGGCCGTACGGAGATCAACCAAGAACACGGATAGCCCATCTGTCTTCTTCTTTACTTCTTCTAGTGGCGTAGTCCGTGCAATTAACAACATTAAATCGGAATACTCAGCCCGTGAAATCCATACTTTTTGACCATTGACGATATAGCGGTCGCCATCCCGAACTGCCATTGTTTTCAGCTGCGTCGTATCCGTACCGGTTGTCGGTTCCGTCACACCAAATGCTTGAAGTCGCAATGATCCGTTGGCAATTTTCGGAAGATACTCTTGCTTTTGCGCATCCGACCCATGCCGTAACAACGTTCCCATGATGTACATCTGCGCGTGACACGCTGCGGAATTTCCTCCCGAGTGGTTGACTTCCTCAAGAATGATTGAGGCCTCACCAATACCCAGTCCAGACCCCCCATACTCTTCAGGAATTAAGGCAGAAAGGTAACCTGCCTCGGTGAGTGTCTTCACGAACTCTTCGGGATAACCACCTTCTCGATCGAGGTCGCGCCAATAGGTATCAGAAAATCGACCGCAAAGCTCACGCACAGCACTGCGAAGATCGTGATGGAATTCAGTGTTGGATTCGTTCACGTGCCTCCTTCATGGTTCATATTGTCTCGCCCCTCACTAGTCACCCGCAAGTGACGCCTAAAACCCTAACATTGTGGCAAACCACGGCCCTTTACGTTTGAACACTGTTACCTGTCGACGCGGCATCTCAATCATCGGTTTCTGAGTGACAAAGAATCTATAATCCCGACGTGATATCGGTCTTGCTTGGCTCAGAGCAGCTACTGACCTCGGGCTTGCTTACGGGAGCTCGCGTAGGTCTTGTTGCGAATTCCGCTTCCATCGATCATAGCTTTCAGCACATCGCTGACCCAATCTCAGCTCTCCCCAACACAACGCTCGTCGCACTGTTCGGCCCCCAGCATGGATTTTATGCCGACGTCCAAGACAACATGATCGAGACCGACCATGGATTTCACCCAAAATTCAACATCCCTATTTATTCGCTCTACAGCGATACCCGAGAACCAACGGACAACATGTTCAACGGGATTGATCTTCTTGTCATTGATCTTCAAGACGTCGGCACTCGCGTGTATACATATGCCTACACCATGGCAAACTGCCTGAGAGCTGCCGCGCGTCATAATGTTCGCGTGATTGTCTGCGACCGCCCCAATCCGATTGGCGGTGAGGTTATCGAAGGACCTGTTCTGGAACAGAACTTCTCTTCATTTGTTGGACAGTTCCCGATTCCTCTCCGTCACGGTTTAACAATCGGTGAACTGGCACAATTATTTAACGAACATTTTGAGATCGGCGCACAACTCACCGTAGCTCCTCTCACTGGATGGTCCCGTAAACTCTATGCTAGTGAACACGATATTCCGTGGATCTATCCGTCACCAAACTTGCCCACGCTCGAAAGTACTCTCGTCTATCCAGGCACGGTACTCATCGAAGGCACCAACTTGTCTGAGGGCCGTGGAACAACGCGGCCATTTGAGTTAGTCGGTGCCCCCGGTATGCACCCGAATGCACTCGCCCTGGATCTCAATGCACTCGAACTTCCAGGAGTGCATTTTCGTCCGACCACGTTTGAACCAACCTTCCAAAAACATGTCGGGAAAACCTGTGGTGGATGTCAAATACACGTGACAGACCGCCGGACGTTCAGGCCAGTGGTAACCGGTGTTGCCATCATCCAAGCCTTTCGCAGACTTTCCGGTTCACAATTCGCGTGGCGGACACCACCGTACGAGTACGAACTGACAAAAATGCCAATCGACATCCTGGCCGGTTCGGATAGCCTTCGCCAACAAATTGACCTCGACAGAGACGCCACAGATATCGCGCAGGACTGGACCGACGCAATCAATTCATTCAAGGTTCTTCGGCAGCAATATTTGCTGTATTGACCTCCCGAACCGAATGCGGTGATACGATCCGATTATTCCGCATTAGCTATGTCTGAACCGGACGGCCTCCATTTTGACCACGCGATTTCTATTACCGCAGCGCCTACTCAAGTTCTCTCTGCTTTTTTCGATAGCGGTGCGCTCGCAGTCTGGTGGAATGTCACACGATCAGTCACCGCGCCGCGCCCGCTAGGTATTTATGCAGTGGAATGGGAAACGACACCATTTCAGGATAATTTACTCGGAACACTTGGTGGTGTTTTTTACGGAACTGTGATGGAATTCCGTCACGGGCGGGAATTTTTTCTGGCTGATGCATATTGGCTCCCCCCTGCTAGCGACCCCATCGGCCCCATGGCGCTTGAGGTAACCTGCAGGGTCGAGGGCGCCGGAACACGGCTTCGCATTCGACAACGTGGCGCCGATGACAGCGCTCGTTGGAAACGATACAACAAGCTCATCGAAGCTGGGTGGAAAGAGTCGCTTGTCGCACTGAAGCAATACCTGGAAAAGGGTGCAGAGCCACGT
>CAYFJM010000130.1:0-6094 GCA_964343415.1 uncultured Vicinamibacteraceae bacterium
TTGCGTCTGTATACATCTCGTCTAACAGTTCCTAAGGTTCTGAATTGCGCTGGCGGTCACACCTGCCAAAAATGTTGCCAAGGATCCTACACATGCGTACCACTGCCAGGATATTTCAGTGCCAATCGCAAGGAGGATGGTTGCGGTGAGTCCTGTGGTTAGTGCAACGACGCCAACAAACGGCGTGCGGTAGCCTGCAGCAATCAGAAGAAATACTCCGAGCATCATTCCACCACTGAAAAATTGAATCCGCAAGACATCGTCGATTAGTCGATCGGAAAATGCAATACCCATGATGGCAACAAAGGCCTGAATCGCTCCGAAGGCTAGTATTGAAACGCGGGAGAAACCTAAATATCGTTCTTCAGAGTTATTGCGACTGACTGGGCGTTTAAAGAAATTGCCTACGACGGCGGCTGCCGAAGAATTCAAAGATGATGAAAGCGTGGACATTGCTGCGGCAATAACGGCCGCAATCATAGCTCCGCGAAGTCCGATCGGAAATTCTGTGCCAATAAAATACGCTAACACTCGATCCGGACGCGATGGAACGTTTACTACAGTTGACGGTATACTCTGGTAGTAAGCCCACAGCAACAGGCCAAGTGCCAAAAAAAGGCCAAACTGCATCAAGACAACAAGACCGCTCACAAATAATGCCCGCCGCGCATGTAAAAGAGAAGCACACGAAAGGTAACGTTGTGCAAACATTTGGTCAGCGCCATGTGTGCTTGCGGTAAACACCGCACCTCCGATCACGGCAGACCAAAAGGTGTAATCCCGGGTAAGGTCAAACGTTAGATCCACTACCGTCAACTTGTCGGCCGCGCCTGCTAAGTTAAACGCTCCAGTAAAGCCGCCTGGTATTTCAATCGCTAACCAAACACCCGCAAACAACGCCCCGACGAGATATAGACCTAGCTGCACTACGTCCATCCAAACGACAGCCGTCATGCCACCAATCCAGGTATAGAACACGGTAATACTGGCCATAAGACAAATTGCCCCTACGAGGATCGTGGTTATTGGTTGATCGGAGTAGGAAAAAAGATAGCTAAGGACAATACTAGCGCCGAGTAAACGTAGTCCATCGGAAAGCGTACGCGTGACAATGAACAAGGCCGAGATTGCGCGCTCCAAACCAATACCAAAATATCTCCGGACCAACTCGTACACACTGAGAATTCCCCTCTGAAATAGCGTCGGCATCAACAGAACGGTTACACCTCCACGGCCCACAACGTAGCCGAGAGCAATTTGCAGGAAGGTCAGATCACCAGCGTAGGCAAAACCAGGTACGCTAATGAAAGTGATAGTGCTTGTTTCAGTCGCAACAATTGAAAACATGACGGCCCACCACGGAACCGTCTTATCCGTTAGGAAATACTGGTCGACCGTCCTCTGTTGTCCACTAACTCGGCAACCCAACCAAATTGTGGCCCACAGATAAACAACGATGACCGCAATGTCAACGAATTCGATCTGCAGAATCGGCATTACATCCAGGGGATAACAGTCTCATGAATGGCCCTCTTCGGCCAATGGAGCTTGGCCAACACGGAATCAGGCCACCGTTCGTTTGACGTGGCGTGCGGCCAGGCAGTATAAAATAGTGTTCTAGTTAGATAATAGCTATGCGAGAGAACTCTGTTACCCCGACCGAAGGCACGACTAAAACACCGGCCCCGACCAAAACGTGGTCGAGCAGTGGGTGATGTAACCAGAGTGACAAATTGAATTCACTAAGGTCATCATCCGATTAAGGATGATGACTTTTTTTTCGTACGGTTGGAATAAAGCACAGGCCAGTGACTAAAGTTGGATTAATTGGATTCGGAACGGTAGGTAAATCTGTTACCCGGATACTGCTTGAAGACCCTCGGCAAGAGACTCAGTTGGCGTACATCTGCAATCGAGATGTTGAACGCAAAAGAGTGGATTGGGTACCTGGCACCGTAAAGTGGGTGTCGGATCCTGGAGACATAATCAATTCAGACGTTGACATTGTTATTGAATTGATTGGTGGCACTGATCCGGCAACCGGTGTCATTCGTCACGCGCTCGAACGTGGGAAGTCTGTCGTTACCGCAAATAAGCAAGTTATCGCACATTCAGGGTCGTCATTAATCGAAGTTGCGGAGGCAAATGACTGCCGTCTTTTGTTTGAAGCTGCCGTTGGCGGGGTTATTCCAATTATTCGCGGGGTCCAAGAAGGATTATCAGGAGACCAGCTTACCCGCATCCACGGCGTTCTGAATGGCACATGTAATTACATTTTGACCCGAATGGAAAGTGGGCGGATCGAATTTGAACAGGCCTTAACGGAAGCCCAAGACCTTGGATTCGCCGAAGCAGATCCGACAGCTGATATCGATGGTGGGGACGCGCAGGCGAAGATCGCAATCCTGTCGGCAACTGGATTAGGTTGCCCTCTACGCTTGGAAACCATTCCGACAACTAGTATTCGCGATATCGATCCGATTGATTTCGTGTACGCCGACCGACTGGGTTGTACGATTCGACAGGTTTCACGCGTCGAACGCTCATTGGATGAGAACAGCGAGCCCTCAGCCTCTGTGCAGTTAATGTTGGTGCCAAGCGCGTCACCGCTAGCTCACGCGGAAGGTAGTCAGAATGTTGTCGTAGTCGATGGGGTGCGAAGCGGTGAAACCGCTCTTTCGGGTTTCGGCGCAGGGGGTGACCCCACGGCGGTCGCTGTCGTATCGGATGTGAGAGCGATCAGCCGAAACAACTCCCATCTGAAGAATTGGCCCCGGCAAATACCGGATGTAGCCGTTCAGATTGATTTTGAGGCCGCACACTACATTCGATTTGTTGTCATCGATCGTCCAGGCATCATCTCTGAGCTAGCGCGAATATTTGCGACGCACGATATCAACATTGACTCCTTACTCCAGGAACCCGGTTGGTCAAAAACAGAATTACCTTTTGTGATCACATTGGAACGTTGTAATACCAGCGCGGTACGTGATGCGCTGAGCGAGATCGCTCGATTTGATTTTCACTCGCGAGATCCATTTTGGATGCCGATATTGGCACGGGGAGAGAGATGAGCTTTTTAACTGGCCTCAAATGCTCGGTCTGCGGCACTCCATTTGCGCCTGAGGCCTTGTACGTCTGTAATCAATGCCTTGGTCCTCTTGAGGTCGTTTACGATCGGGATTCGCAGAAAGCTGCGGTCACACGTGAAACTATTGAAAATAGACCCCCTAGTTTATGGCGGTACCGTGAATTGCTCCCTATTGAAGGTGAGCCGCTGACGGGTTTTAGTTCTGGTTTCACGCCATTGGTTAGAGCGAGAAATCTTGAAAATGAACTCGGGGTCGAAGAACTATACATAAAGGACGATTCCGTGAATCATCCGACGCTATCGTACAAAGACCGAGTGGTCCCGGTGGCAGCGACTCGAGCGATTGAGCTGGGATTTTCAGTATTCGGCTGCGCGTCAACCGGAAATTTGGCCAATAGCGTTGCAGCGCACGCCGCAAGATTGGGACTGGAATGCTACGTCTTTATTCCTCAAAGCCTTGAACCGGGCAAGATACTCGGTTCTGCGATCAGCGCCCCACATGTAATCGCCATTGATGGAAATTACGACGATGTCAACCGACTGTGCACTCAAGTTGGCGACCGCTACGGATGGGGATTCGCGAACATTAATCTTCGGGCGTACTATGCCGAAGGTGCGAAAACATATGGCTTTGAAATCGTTGAGCAACTGGGCTGGATGTATCCGAAACATTTGGTTTGTCCGGTCGCCGGCGGGACACTGTTACCACGAATCGGACGCGGATTTCACGAACTCAACGCCGTAGGCTTGATGGATGCTGAACCACCGGCCATACATGCCGCACAGGCAGAAGGATGCGCCCCGGTGATCAATGCTTTGCGGAGCGGCGCAGAACATCCGGATCCCGTAAAGCCGGATACGATCGCGAAGTCAATAGCCATTGGCAATCCAGCTGACGGGTTTCATGTCCTAGATACAATTCGAAATTCTGGCGGATCCGGAGAAACAGCTTCTGATCAAGAGATTCTTGACGCAATTCAACTACTTGCCAAAACTGAAGGCATCTTCACTGAACCGGCAGGTGGGACTACCTTGGCGGTAGCAATCAAACTCATACGGAATGGAACAATTCCTGGAGACGAAAGCACTGTCGTATGCATAACCGGTAACGGCTACAAGACCACCGACGTCATTGCACCGCGACTCCAGACACCAACACCACTTGGACGTTCACTACGCGAATTCGAAACATTTATGAAGGACCGAACGTCCTCACAAACTGCCGGTTAATATGTCGAACTCTTTACATAGTGAAATCGTGCAGGCGGAAGGCCATTTGGTTGATTCCCAACTCTTGAATTCCATTTTCGATCGCGTTATCGAACGAGGTGGTCAGTTTGAGGTCTTGGAGTTCGATATTGGTCGCGACAACGAAGCGTTTTCCAAATTAACGCTGAAGGTGTCCGCGCCAACACAAAACGAACTCGCGGAACTACTCGAAACCTTAGTGCCGCTCGGTTGCCACTCGCAACCCGACCGACCTGTGACTCTCCGAGAAGCCGTACAAAGCGGCTGTGTACCGGAGGATTTCTACTCGACAACTAACCACCGAACGGAAGTCAAACTCGACAGAGAATGGATTAGGGTCAACGATCAGCGGATGGATGCGGTGATCGTTGTCGACGGCAGCGACGCACGCTGTACAAAATTGCGCGACGTAATTTCTGGCGACAAGATCGTATGTGGCGTGGATGGCGTGCGTGTGTCTCCTGAGTTCCAGGAGCGTGACCGACTCGGTTTTGGATTCATGATGAACGATGTCTCCTCAGAGCGTCGGGTCGAAGTCAGTGTTAAAAAGATTATTAACACGATGAGAGAGGTTAGGGCGAATAACGGTCGCATCGCTTTTGTTGCCGGCCCTGTGGTGATACACAGTGGGGGTGGACCGCATTTCGCCGAATTGATAAAAAGCGGTTTCGTCGACGTTTTGTTGGCAGGGAACGCACTAGCAGTACACGATGTGGAACGTGCTCTTTATGGCACCTCTTTGGGTATCGATCTGGATGCAGGCTCGGCTGTGGAGGAGGGACATAAGAATCACATGCGAGCAATCAATGCAATCAATCGGGCCGGCGGACTACGGTCAGCAGTCGACCAAGGCGTTTTAAAGTCAGGTGTAATGTACGAAGCAATACGGCATGACGTTGAGTATGTGCTCGCGGGTAGCATTCGCGACGATGGCCCACTCGCAGACACGGTCATGGATTTAATAGATGCACAAAATCAGTATGCGAACGCACTCGAAGGTGTGCAAATGGTCATCATGCTCTCCACGATGCTACACAGTATCGGCGTCGGCAATATGCTGCCCTCATGGGTTAAAGTCGTATGCGTAGATATCAATCCAGCCGTTGTGACAAAACTGGCCGACCGTGGATCGTCGCAAACCGCTGGTATTGTTACTGACGTCGGTCTGTTCCTCCATCAATTGCGAATGCAATTGGCTGCTCTTCAAGGGCAGTCATGACGAACCGCGGTTCGGGAGTAGTCGTTCAGAAGTATGGTGGCACGTCTGTCGCCACACCCAAGAAGATTTCAGCGATTGCAGATCGAATTGCAGTTACCCAACGGGAGGAACGTAGGATTGTCGTTGTTTTGTCCGCAATGGGGAAAACGACCGATCAATTGATTGCACTAGCTCACAGCGTTGCTGACAACCCTCGCGGAAGAGAGATGGACCTGTTGCTAGCAACAGGGGAGCAGGTATCCGTCTCAGTCCTCGGCTTAGCACTTCAGGATCGTGGGGTCCCAGCAATCTCCCTGACAGCCATGCAATGTGGGATTCGAACAGATGATGCATACAATATTGCGCGGATCGAGTCGATTGATACAAAGCGTATCGTCGATGAACTTGATCGAGGTCGAGTTGTAATCGTGACGGGATTTCAAGGTCTAACCCGCGATCATGAAGTAACGACATTGGGCCGCGGCGGTAGCGACATCACTGGGGCGGCTCTTGCGGCGGCTCTCGGTGCCTCGGCCTGTGAGATCTGCACCGACGTC
>CAYFJM010000131.1:0-6078 GCA_964343415.1 uncultured Vicinamibacteraceae bacterium
TCATTTGGCTCGGTGCTATCACCCAACGTGAGGTAGCCGATTGGCTGACCGTAGCTGATATCGTGGCCGTTCCGTCTGTGCGAGACTCGGCAGGAAACGTGGATGGACTTCCGAACGTCGTACTCGAAGCACTTGCCTCAGCAACGCCCGTGATAACCACAACTGCCGGCGGAATCGGGTCCGTCGCTATCGATTATAAAACGGCACTAGTCGTGCCAGAACGGGACGCAAAAGCACTGGCAAACGCCATCGAAACACTACGCACGGACCGGCCTCTCGGCGTAACTATCGGCCAAACAGCACGTGAATACGTGCGGACCCATAACAGTTGGTCACATCTAGCCGAACGGTTTGAATCTGTCTACGAAAAAGCGGTCCAGAAAATGGCCCCTTCCTAGCATCGACTGAAAGAACACGACCCGTTACGTTGTTGCGGCGACAAGGCTCATGCTACGGTGACTTGAGATGGGATACACAGTGCTGCTTGTACTTCTACTGGCGTTCCTGCCAGGCACCATTCTGCTTCGATGCTCGTCTAGCTTCAGACAGGCATCAGCAGTGCTTTCCACTGAAGAACGTTTATTCTGGTCCGTTGCGATTAGTCTTACTTTTTCATCAGTGACCGCACTTATTCTTGCGGTATGTGGCAAGTACGACATCAACTATCTCGCTTACGTCAATGGCGCTTTCACAATTGCACTCACTCTTGCACCACGAGGCCGCCTACAACTTCAAGGAGCAACGCGGCCAACGCAAACGGTACTCGCGCCATTACTTCTTATAGGTCTCTCACTGTGCACCTTTTTTTATGTTCCACCGGCGGAATACGTCATTGGCGGCCGAGACCCAGGTGTGTACGTCAACGCAGGTGTTCAAATTAGTCAGCGGGATTCGCTTATCATTGAAGACTCGGTGGTGCGCACTGTCCCCCCCGAGTACAGGCATTTATTTTTTCCACGACAGACAAACCCGCGTGAACGGGGATACGACAGTGTTCGATTCATGGGGTTCTTTATTCTGGACCCATCCGCTGGAAACGTTGTTGGTCAATTTCCACACTTGTACCCAGTGTGGATCGCAATCGCCTACGACGTTTATGGTCTCACCGGCGTTCGCTATGTACTTGGTCTTTGGGCAATCTTTGGAGTTCTCGCCATATATTTTGTTGGAGCCCAACTACTCGGTCGCACTGCGGCTTTTGCCGGAGCAGGTCTCTTAGCACTTCACGTCACACAAGTGTGGTACGCACGCTATCCCAATGCCGAAATCATTATGCAGGCTCTAATCTTTACTGGCCTCCTGGCATACGCACGAACACATTCGAGCCAAAGTCGATTATTTGCAACTATCGCGGCCGTTACTATTGGGCTGAGTTTATTTGCTCACATCACTGCAGTTTTGGCCGTTGCAGGGACGGGCCTGGCCGCATTCCTTGGCGGCGCTAGCGGACACCGAATTCGCTTCGACTTTCTCATCCCTCTTGCTCTGATCACGGTAATCGCAGGCGGCTATTATGTTGAAATCCTTGAACCTTACGCCGCCCGCCCAATCATGTTTATCAATGAACTCCAGCCAATTCACTTAACAATTATCGTCAGTGGTGCACTGGCGATGTTATTAGTCGTCACCGCGCTGCGCCGGCCAACATATGCGGCAATAGTAAGCAAATGGGCTCCGCACATTTTCATAACTCTAATCTGGATCTTTGCATGTTACGCCCTGTTCTTTCGAACTGCAGGAGGGACACTTGCTATCCATGACGCTGACGGACTTAGAACATATACAAACTACTACCTACTGCCACTGGGACTGGCCACGGCACTTCTCGGTTGGACAATTGTTGCCGGTCACAAGTTCTGGACTGGTTCGGCATTTCATTTTGTCGGCGCAATATTTATGGTTTTTATTTTTTATAAAGCCAGAGTGGTCCCGGAGCATTTCTGGATGGCGAGACGATTTCTTCCGGTCATCCTTCCAGTTTCACTCCTTTTAATTGGTGCTGCAGCATTTACACGAACCTCCGTACACTCTTGGTCGCTAGTATCCTGGCTGAACACCCGGACGAATTATCTAGTTCGCGCCGTTCTCGGCGTACTGGTCATTGGATGGCTCGGCGCACAGTACCTGCACAACACTCAACCCATCTTGCGTCACAGTGAGTTTGCCGGCGTCATTCCAAAACTCGAAACTTTGGCAGCACAGTTCACACCAAATGACCTAGTTCTAGTCGAATCTCGTGGTTCATCTGATATGCACTTGCTCGCTACGCCACTCGAGTACATCTACGATCGAAATGTTTTGGTGTTTGATCAAACTACTCCCCACAAACAATCATTTAGGAGATTTGTGGAGTGGGCACGTACGACTTACGACCGCGTATTTTTCATTGGCGGAGGAGGCACTGATCTCTTATCCAAGAGCACCGTCGCTACAACCGTGGGGGCCGACCGGTTTCAAGTTCCGGAGTACGAACAAAGCCTTAATGCCTATCCAACTACTGTTCGCCACAAAGAATTTGACTACGGCATCTACGAATTCGTTCCTGGTCGTATGACATCAGCAATATTCGACCTTGATGTTGGTACTGCTGATGACCTGTACGTTCGACGAATTTATGCCAAACAACAAGACCGTAATAATGTGACGTACCGATGGACACGCGACCGGTCCTTCATTTCGGTGCTGGGAACACCCGCAACGGCGACGTCCCTCACGCTCTATATCAATAACGGTGGTCGACCGACTGACTCAGAAGAACCTATCGTTCGACTAACTCTTGATGACGTCCCACTCGGGATGTTTTCCGTCACGGCCGGGTTTAATCCGTATACGCTCTCGATTCCACCTGATGTCGCTCGCGCAGTGGCTGAGCGTGAAGAAACCACGGAACTACTGATTGAAACGAGCACCTGGGTACCACAAGAATACCTAGGGGGCTCAGACGACCGTGAACTCGGGGTTATGCTGGACCGCGTGGTAATTCAGTAACAACATGCGAAACTTGTAAAACACGTGTTCGAATATCTGAAAATTTATAAGAAGAGCGAACGTCGACTTGTCGGCTGCCTCGATTGTTTCCTTACACCGCTCGGGACAATCAATGGATGGCGTAGAGTGCGTCAGACTTCCATCCCAAAACGAGTACTCTTACTCCGCCTTGAACGAATTGGGGACCTGCTCATGGTAGTCGATGCGGTACACCGCATTCGAGCTCATCTACCAAATGCATTTATACAACTCGTCGTTGGCAGCTGGAACGACGACCTCGCCAAGCTTATTTGTGGCGTCGACCAAATCAAAGTCCTCAATGTCCCGTGGCTAGCGCGGGATGATAAGTCCTCGTCGGTCCAAGCCACGATACAAATGGCTTGGGGCTGGCGAGAACAAGAGTTCGACTTAGCCATCAACTTTGAACCAGACATTCGGAGTAACGCACTACTCGCCGTTTCCGGATCTCCTCAACGTGTGGGGTACCGAACGGGAGGAGGAGAAGGGTTTTTGACGGATGCGCTCGACTACCAACCCACGATCCATACCGCCGACAATGCCAGGCGCCTCGTACAACATATCTTCTCGAGCAAATGTGAAAACACACTTGCTACTGACCACCTGCTCGGCCCCTTGCCTGCACACGTGCAGCAACGTGCCGATGAATTGCTCGGTCCACGAGAGTCCCATCCTTTACTGGTTGGAATAAACGTGAGTGGGGGGCGCCAGATCAAACAATGGCCAGCAGAACGATTTGCCGACACAGCATCGATTCTTTCACAGGAAGACAAGGCCACCATCGTCTTACTCGGCAGCGAAGCGGACCAGTCGATTGGAAATGCCGTGGTCAACAACCTTTCACCATCAGTTCATCCGATCAATCTTATTGGCCACGTTTCATTGATCGAACTCGCCGGCGTATTAAAACGATTGCGCCTGCTCGTCACAGGTGATACGGGACCTATGCACCTTGCCGCAAGTGTCGGGACTCCAGTCGTCTCGATTTTTGGGCCGTCAGATCCGGTACGGTACGCTCCGCTTACTTCTCAACGGCAAATCGTCCATGCCGACCTCTGGTGTCGTCCATGCAATCAAATTCGTCGCCCACCTTCGCGCTGCAACTCCGGAACACCAGACTGTCTCGAGAAAGTCTCTGTGCCAAAGGTTATCAACGCCATTCGAGATCTTCTTCGCAACTAACCTTGCACAAGTAAGTCGTCGTATAGTCCCAGTAATTGCTGAATGACCGCTGGCCACGCAAACTTGTTTTCAACAATTGATCGGCCCGCCCGCCCCATTGCTCTTAAGCGATCAGGCTGCAAAAGGGCATTGCCGACTGCCTGCGAGAGACCCGTAATATCTCCAGGATTAACCAGCCAACCACTCACCCCAGTTTCAATTTTATCGGGCAACCCACCAACCCGTGTCGCAACGACTGGCAATGCATGGGTCATCGCTTCAAGCGTAACAAGAGAACTGCCCTCATAAAGCGTCGGATGAACAAACAGGGTTGCTGCTTGGTAGCAGGCGTGAAGGTCCCGTTCTTCTAGTTTACCGACAAAAATAACGCGCTCGGTAAGTGATAATCGCCTCAAAAGCTTACGTAGCTCTGACTCATAGGTCCCCGTGCCTACAATAAGCCAACGCCAACGAATACCTGGTTGGTGAACCGCTAAACGGGAAAGCGCCTGGGCCAGAATGTGAAATCCTTTGTTCTGCTCGATCCGCCCAACGCTCAGCAAGATTGAGTCCCCTTGATGGAGCCCGTATCGTGCAGACAATTCGCTCCCCACAACAGATTCTGTAATTCGATCTATGCGTTGAATGTCCACCGCATTGGGAATAACACGGACAACGGTTTCAGTTACAGGTAAGTGGCGCAACACTGGGTCGAAAAGTGACTCGTCTGTCGCAATTACTCGATCGGCCTCCAAAGCACAGCGCCGAACGATTGTTTGTAATGGTTTATACGCGATCGACTTTACTTGGGCGCTGACCGAACGGTCCGACCCAAATTCCTCAAGCCCATGCGGATTAAAGACAAACGGAACGGTCCCAAATCGATCTCGAGACCGCGCAACGGCATATCCAAATGCGCTTGCTCCATGCCCGTGCACAACATGTATCTGTCCCTCTTGAACGAGTTGCTGCGCTAACCATCCCGCCCTCCAGCCGAACACCGGGTAGGCCGTAATCCGATCAATAACGGTCGTTCCCCGTCGACCGGCGTATGGAAAGGTCCGGTAAGGCACGAAATGCGTGTGCAACCGTTCCCGGTCGAGCCACGCATCAGTATCCACCCTGTATCCCGGTGGTCTCGTAATGAGCGTAATTTCGACATCCGCCGCCAGTAACTGATGGATCAGTTCGTCAACAGACCTTTCAAGGCCACCCATTCCATGCAGTGGGTAGACGGCACGAGCAACGACTGCAACATGCAAACGTTTAGGCATCTTCTGTCAGTGAAGCCAGACTATCAGGCTTCGCAAAGCCGTTCATACAATGATTCGATTTGACGTATCACAACACGAGTTGAAAATGTTGTATCCACATGTTCTTGCGCAGCACGACCGAGTCGGTGTCTCAAATGGCTATCATCCCGTAACCGCCCAATATCTACCCCGAGTTGATCGACCGTCGTTGATAGAAGTCCTGTCTCACCATGACGAATAATGTCACCCGTCCCACCTGTGTTCATCGCGGCAACCGGTACCCCAAGGACACACGATTCCAACAACACGCGACTGAGGGACTCCGGGCCATGTGACGGAAAAGCAAGAAGCATGGCATGGCCCATCCATGCGAGTACTTCGTCACGTGGAAGCCACCCCGTAAAGCGAATATCAAGACCGGTCGCCTTCGCCGCGTTTTCAAGTCGGTCACGCTCTGAGCCATCTCCAATCACAAAAAAAGGCAAATCAAACTGAGCCCGTTCAAGCGCCTCAACGAGCTTCAGTACACCTTTGTTTATCTCAAGTTTGCCAACAAACAAACCATAATCACCGGTCGTCGGACTTGGTAGCGACGCAGCCGTATGCTGAAGTCCTTCAACATCGACTGGATTGGGAATTGCCTGAACGATAGTACCCG
>CAYFJM010000132.1:0-6014 GCA_964343415.1 uncultured Vicinamibacteraceae bacterium
AAAGCGGGGCGTCTCGCTTATCTAGCCGGTCGAATCCCCAAGAAAATGTACGCTTCCGCCAGCAGTCCTATCGACGGCGTGGTCGGAACCTGAGTCCCGTTATGTTCAAACGCACGGTATCGGAAGAAGAACTTTCCCGATTAAAACGCGAACGGGAAGAAGCAGATCAAAAATACAACGAAGCACTCACTAAACTAGACCAATCACTCGCTCGACCACCGGAACTTCCTCACGCCCCACCGCCGTTTGACGATACACAGATCTCTCCCCTCAACAACACTTGGCAGATCATTCCCGATGACGCCCCCATCGGAACCGGCGGCTGGCGCGCACGAATAGCTGGTGTCGTATGGACCTTCATCGGCCCGATCCTTCAAAAACAGGAACGCTTCAACGCACTTCTGGTCGATCACATTAATCGCAACGTTTCACATGCGGAAGAAATTCAAAAGGCTACCTCAACTGTTATTGCACTTGTCAATAATCATATCGATGAAGTCACTGCATTCCAATCAAGGCTCATTCAATTTGTGCAGCATTTGACACCTTTTATCGACACCAAACTGTATGAGTCAAGTGGCATCGGTCGACGAATCAATGAGGATGTCGCCTCACTTACGAACACGTTGGAACAGCGGACCCGAGGCATGGTCGGAGCTATCGACGGAGTCTCCGATGAGATTCAAAAACGCTGGGAAACAACCCTCGTCAGAGAACAACGCTTTCTAGAACACGTCGATGAACTTCGTATTTCTATTGGCCACCTTCAACACGGCATTCAAACGATTCGTCGAGAGATCGAAAATTTAACTTCCACAACAGGTAACTCTCGAAAACAAATTAGCCCAAGCAAGAATCAGACACAACTTGACGATGCACTTGACGAATTTACCTACGTCGGCTTTGAAAATATTTTCCGTGGCGCACCAGAAGAAATCCGATCTCGACTCACGGAATACCTGACATATTTTCACGGTTCCACAGACGTACTAGACCTTGGTTGCGGACGAGGAGAGTTTCTCGATCTGCTCAGAGAATCCGGGATTCAGGCAAGGGGCCTAGACATCAACGCCGAAATGGTTGATGAGTGTCATCGTCGTGGTCTCGACGCAGACGTTGGCGACGCGTTAGCGTTTTTGCAACAACAAGATGATCATTCTTTTGGAGGACTCTTCGCTGCACAGGTAGTAGAGCACCTAGAACCCCATTATCTAGTACGACTACTTGCTACAGCATCGCAAAAATTAAGACCAGGCTCCAAAATCATTCTTGAAACAATTAATCCGGCCTGTTGGTTTGCATTCTTTGACGCATACATCCGTGACATCACGCATGTGCGTCCCCTCCATCCAGACACTCTAAAGTACTTGCTGACAGCAAATGGTTTTCAACGCACCACTGTTCGTTATAGTGCAGCATTTCCAGAGGAATCGAAACTGCAACATGTGATGCTAGATCCGAAGCCGGTTGCAGAACTTAATGACGCCGTAGCGACACTCAACAATAATATTGATAAGTTGAATGACTTGATGTTCACTCATCTCGACTACGCCGTTATTGGAGAAAGGCTTTAACGCGAAGTGGTCGCCAGTCGGATGACGGCACCGGCAGTAATTCAGACACCGTGGAAAAACATCGTGCGCTTTGGTCGCGTGGTGCTACTCGTAATCATTTTCGCACTTGCACAGTCCATTCTCTGGTCGCCAGACACAAACATGATCTTGACAGTATTTGCTGTCGGACTTGCCTTGGCATCTTTTTGGAAACCTGAATATGGACTCCTGATAGTTGCAGCAGTAGTACCCCTTGGCCTCATAATCAACCGTACGCTGGACGCGGATCCCGTTCGAACAAGTGAAAGTTTTGTACTCGCATTTCTCGCAGGAGTAATGCTTCGCCGCATCGTGACAAAAACAACCAGTTCCAACGATAGCCCACCGCATCCTTGGCTCTACCTTCTACTACTCGTTGTCGTCGGTTCGTGTGTAGCGCAACTCGTGACGCAGCAACTCTGGCAAGACTATCCGGCAACATTTATTGATCAAGTATTCGGTTACCTAGTAACGGGCTACCACGACCAAGTCGGAGATCTCAGAATCTGGGTCAGACCAGCGAGTTTCGAATATATCGCGACGACCATTCTTTTTGTCACTGGTATTTTGTTGGCGCTTGTGACGGAAAATACGATTGAACGGAATCAGCAGACCGCGCGAAGAGTTGCAGCGGCATTAGTGCTCGGTGCGTGTGTCGCAAGCGTCTCAAGTGCAATTCTTGGTATTCAAACACCTGAAATAATACCGGGCGGATTCACAACAGACCGTGCCGACTCACAAGAGTACGGCGTTGTACGCACGTTTGTGAGCATGATCGCATCGGACACTAGATGGGCTGGCTTTACGGGAAAGGTGTCCTCAGCTGGATCATTCTTTGTACTCATCATAGGTATCGCCGTCGGTGGAATACGAAGACAGTCTCGATTTTCACCACTTTGGCTCACCGGCGCCATTGC
The DNA here is from genome assembly GCA_964343415.1 of uncultured Vicinamibacteraceae bacterium. GTDB lineage: Bacteria > Acidobacteriota > Vicinamibacteria > Vicinamibacterales > UBA8438 > DTWD01. The sequence goes on from CAYFJM010000132.1 coordinate 2,510, forward strand.
GACAACAGTCATGTTGCTTCTGTCTGGGAGTCGAGCCGCTTTAGGTGCTGCTGTTGTTACCCTAATTGCTTTATATGGCTTCCAACTGATGCACTTGGCAACCAGTCAACGAAAACAGCTACTATGGAGTGCTCTCGGAGTTACAGTTATCGTAGCAGTCGCTGTAATCTCCCGCTGGGAAGCTGTCATGAACTACCTGCCAACAGTGCTTCAGCACCGTTGGCAATTAACGCTCACAGCAATGCGTATGGCAGCATCGGAACCGATCTTCGGGGTCGGCATCAGCCAGTTTTATCCTTTATCGGAACAATTTAGCTCGCCAGAATTTCTCACTCTGAATGACTCAACGTATCTCGGCGCGCGGACAAATACTCACAATTATTTTCTCCAAGTTGCAGCAGAGCTTGGAATTCTTGGATTCATAGCATTTGTTCTGTCACTCTACACACCACTCCGCTCATCATGGAAACACATCAAGTTCCCGAGAAATAACTGGCTCCTCACGGGAACCTTCGCGGGTGTCGTTTGTTTTTTGCTGACCTGCCTGGCTGGTCAACCATTAATCATCGCGATTGTCGGATATCCATTTTGGATCGCGCTGGGACTTTTAGGCGCCCTCAATAACATGGCTCATCAGACCAAGCACAGCACCGAAGCCCAAGCTCTATTTTCTCGGCACGCACCCGGACACGCTCGTACACCTCGCATCATTGTCATAACGGGGACACTCATCGTCGCGACTCTCACATTTGCTAAAGCGACCAGAGACCGTAACGACGTAGACCTCACCCGCATCGATTACGGCTTCTACGATTGGGAGACTGTCGGTGGGATAGCTCCCGTTCCTTTGCGAGCGGGAACGGAATATCGGTGGAGTCGAGAGAATGCGACAATTTTTCTTCCAGGAAATACAGAGGAAATCACCGTACCTCTACGTGCTGCCGCTGGAGTTTCTGGGCAAGCTATAACCGTTACCATCAAAACGAATGATCACACGGCCAATACAACCGTACTCGAAGATGATTTGTGGCATCAGGTTGTCATCCCACTCACAACGAATGGCCATCAAGACTTTCACCGAGTGGATTTCAATGTTTTCCCCACATGGATACCTTCCGCTGTCGATCCGAATAGCAACGATCACCGACAACTAGGAGTCATGGTTGGAGAAATAACAGCGAAGGATAGAACAGGAAAGAAAGTTTTGATAAGTGATCCGTTTCCGTAGTCTGACAAACTTCTGTTCCAGAATTCACTACAAAAACTTATTCTTTATCAATTAACTTTTCATAGAGGTCGGCGATCTCCTCAACAAGTCTTTCGACCCTAAATCGCTTGCTAACTACATCGCGAGCCTGCTCACCCATCAGTCTCCGTTCAGCATGATCATCGGATAATAATGACAGTACCGAACGTGCAATATCCTCAGCAGCACCAAATGGAACAACATCACCAACGGAAGGATTTGTAATTACATCACGAACCCCTCCTACGTCCGTACTTACCCCCGGAAGACCGGAAGCCATCGCTTCGATTAACGCCACTGGCGTTCCCTCGTTTCTTGACGTCAACACAAACAAGTCACTTGCGGCGTAAATAGTGGATAAGTCCTGCCGCCACCCTAAGAAACGAACCACAGCCTCTAATCCCAGTGCTACCGCCATGGACTCTAGTTCCTCACGCAACTCGCCATCTCCAACAATCAAAAATAGAACGTCTTGGCGACTCAACAATACTTTATGTGCCATCTCAAGAAACAAATCGTGCTTCTTTATTTCAGTTAATCTTCCAACGGTCGTAACAATCAATTTGCTATTCGGAACATCAAGTTGGGCCCTTGAGTCACGCCGAAAGTTGTCGTCAATACTCAGGAAAGGAGTGAGGTGAAACCCTAAACGAACCGAGCAGACTTGCTCTGGTCGACCGATCTTATAACGCCCAACAATCTCATCAGCAATACGAGGTGAAATAGCAATTATTCGATCAGTCCGTCTGGCCAACCATCGTTCGAGTCCAAGAAACACAGCCGTAGAACGTTTTCCAAAATATCCATCAAAGACATGGCCATGATAGGTATGTACCATGCGAACAGGATGGTTGCGGCCTCTCACTAGGTTATACAGCATCGTCACTATTCGGCCGATTGCTCCTGCCTTTGCCGTATGCGTATGGATAATATCTGGCTTAAAGATACGCAGGATCCTGTAGAGTCGACATGCAGCGACCAAATCCGCAGTCGGGTTGACCGAGCGTTGAAGTTCCGTAATTTTCAACGCTTCAACACCTTCCTGCGCCAGGAGATATGCCATATCACCCTCACCAGGTGAGAGCGAACCGTGAACCAACAGACTTTTGCACCCAAAAGCTTTCAAGCGGGTCGTTAATGAAACAGCCTGAATAGACGGTCCCCCAATGTTGAGACGAGTGATAACACGGAGTACCTTTATCTTTCTATTTTGAGTTTGGCCTGTCGAGCTATTTTGAATGCGAATACTGGTCATAGAAACGCCAGAAAACTGCTGGCCAAGGCCGAAACACTCCCGAACAATAGTCAGTCCGTTGAACGTGATCCACGGACGTAACCTAGTGGGGAATCTCCCTGCGATTTCCCAACAATTTCATCAAAATGCACACGAAGATAGGAAAGTGTTACACCATTTTGGGCACATAGCGTGGAAATCATTCGCTCACGCTGAGAGTCAATACTCGACGTACTAATGACAACGGTATCAACATCACCATTACCGATAAGTTGAATGAGATGCTGACAATCACCGAGAACAGGGTAACGATGGAGTCGAATACGCATCTTGCTTGGATCATCATCAATAAATCCGATCATCCGATATCCAGGACTAGACTGCTTGAGTAACTGCCCTACAGCCATAGCCCCTCCATCACCTGCACCATAAATTACAAGCCGGTTTCCGCTGTCTCGCTGACGATGTGCAAACTCACTGATCATCCGAAATGATGCGCGTGATGCGGTTAGTAGGACAAACAATAAAATCGCATAAAGTGCAAAGACAGCCCTAGAGTAACTCTCAAATCGATAGAGATAAAGCACCAACAACTGGGCCAAAACGGTACCAACAACAACATTCCGCCCAAAGGCCAAAACATCTTGAAGCCCGAAGTAACGCCACACCCCTCTATAACCACCACCGATGGCAAGCACCGCCATTTGTGAAACCACAACAACCGGTAGAGACTGCATAAAAACAGGAAAGTTGAAGCTAAAAGCCGGATCAGGAAACCTGAATCGATAGGCCGCGTAATAAGCGATCGACACTAAACCGAAGTCGAGTAACACTTCTGCCGCAGCAACTTTGTGGAGTAAATCAGAGACCAAAGGCGTCGACCCTGAGGTCCCAGACGCACTCACCTCATCTTCATCGTAAATACGAATCCGTGCCAAGTAGACGGCAAAGACAACCAGACCGATGAAAAACAGCAGCACAAGCAGCGCAGACTGGAGCTTTTGGAACGGAGCGTGAAGGAATAC
>CAYFJM010000133.1:0-6008 GCA_964343415.1 uncultured Vicinamibacteraceae bacterium
CTGGCGGCTGTGCGGTTGGTGAGATTTCGACAAGGTCGAGACCTTTTTCCCGCGCTATGGTGAGTGCCTGTTGCGGCGACATCACCCCGAGCTGTTCGCCCTCATCGTCTATCACACGAACCTCGCGTACCCGAATGCGCTCATTAACACGCGTGCGGCTTTGACGAAAATCTCGGCGTGGCCCGCGTGGGCCGCGTCCTACAGGAATAGCTTGCTCCTTTCTCTCTGTGTGGTCCGCTTCATTACGGAGAACAGGTAGTTTACTCTGGAATTAGGGTCCGCTTCAGCCGAACCTCTTCACTGAGTGAATTAATCAGTTCAGAAATGGTCCGCGAGCCTTGGTCACCGTCTTTCCGACTTCTAAGAGCGACGGTCTCATTTTCAAGCTCTCTGTCACCAATTATTAACATATAGGGGATTTTTCCCAGCTGTGCTTCACGAATTTTCAATCCAATTTTTTCTTGACGTTTATCAAGTTCTCCTCGGAACCCGGCTTTGGTCAGTTGGTCTAGTACACTTTGGCCATGGCTAATATGGCGGTCAGCGATTGTAAGGATTCGTACCTGTACAGGCGATAGCCAGAGCGGGAAGGCGCCGGCAAAATGTTCAATCAGGACTGCAATAAACCGCTCGAAACTTCCAAAAATTGCTCGGTGGATCAAAACAGGGGTGTGTTCAGTATTGTCAGCACCGATGTATTTCAAACCAAATCTTTGGGGCATCTGGTAGTCGAGTTGAATAGTGGCGCATTGCCAGCTTCGACCGATGGCATCGGTGACATGAATATCTATCTTTGGGCCGTAGAAACTTCCATCGCCATCAGATACCGAATAATCGATCTTGGCGCCGTCGAGTGCCGTTTTTAACTGCTGTTCGGCATGGTCCCACGTTTTAGCTGTTCCGATGTAGTGTTCAGGACGGGTCGACAGTTCGACGTTGTAGTCGAGTTGGAAGTCGCCATAAATCCGTTGGACTAGTCGGAGCAGCCGTTCAACCTCTTCACTAATTTGTTCTTCAGTGATGAAACAGTGTGCGTCATCTTGCGACAACTGTCGTACGCGAGTCAGGCCACTCACTACCCCCGATGCTTCTTGACGATGGAGTACGCCTTGGTCGTGAAAGCGAAGAGGGAGGTCGCGGTAGCTTCGGCTTTCACTTGCAAACATGAGCATATGAGCGGGGCAGTTCATTGCTTTGAGAGCGTAGGACTCACCTTCAGAATCTATCTGGAACATATTTTCTCGATAGTGTTCCCAATGGCCTGATGTTTCCCAAAGTTGTTTGTTGAACACTAGGGGTGTTCGGACTTCTTGATAGCCTTCGCCTGCAAGTTCCCGGCGCATGTAATCAGCAAGAATTTGGTAAAGGGTTGTACCCTTTGCATGCCAAAAAGGTGCGCCTGGTGCCCAATGGTGGAATGTAAAGAGCCCCAGTTCTTTACCTAATTTCCTGTGATCTCTTTTTTTTGCTTCTGAGAGTCTGTGTAGATGTTTCTTAAGCTCAGATTCTTTAAAAAAGGCTGTACCGTAAATGCGTTGCATCGGCTGATTCTTGGCATCACCCTTCCAATAAGCGTTGGAACTATGGAGCACCTTGAATGCTTTCAGCTTTTCAGTTGATGGTACGTGTGGTCCGGTACAGAAGTCGATAAATGCATCTTCAATCGTGTAGCACGAGACGATGGGGCCGCCTTTCTCTTCGATAAGTTGTACCTTTAATGGTTCGCCACGGTTCCTGAAGAAAGTCTTGGCTTCTTCCTTGGGTATCATTTTTCGTTCGTAGCGAAGATTGCGTTTGGCTATCTCAGCCATTTTTTTCTCGATCGCTTCAAGATCCTCAGGAACGAATGGTCGATCAACGATGAAGTCATAAAAGAAGCCATCTTCGATAGGAGGTCCAATACCGCACTGTGTCTCAGGAAACAATGCAGTCACGGCCGCGGCAAGAAGATGCGCTGTGCTATGTCGATATAGTTCAAGGGCTTCAGGCGACTTCGGTGTTACGATTTCGACTGTTGCGTTTTCGTTGAGTTCATATGACAAGTCCACCATTGTGCCGTTAACTATTGCGGCCAATGCCTGCTTTCCCAACCGTCCAGAAATTCCTTTTGCGACTTCGATAACCGGAGAACCAGTTGGTAATAGCCGTGTTGAATTGTCAGGCAGTGTAATCGTTACTTCGTTCATGTGGCGACTTAGATTTCAAATACGGTAGAGATTGAGAGCAATAGCTAGATGGTAGGCACGGGCGGACTTGAACCGCCGACCTCCTGCATGTCAAGCAGGCGCTCTAACCAACTGAGCTACGCGCCTATATCTCTTTCCTTTACTACATGTTACAGGGTATCAATCGGTCAGTATAGCACTACGCGTGGTGGCTCGCGAGTGATATAACTCGGACTGTTGTATCGACTTCAATTTCCTCTATAGCTCGGTCAAGGACGGGATCATCTACAGAGAGGGGTTCCCCGAGTTCGGGGGCCTCAATAGGGACCGGGATGCTTGGTTGAATACCGTAAAGATGGATAGGTTCTTCTGATGCTGTGAGATACCGAGCATAGGAAAGCCACAGACCGGTCCCGTCAGGTAAACGAACTAATTTTTGAAGACTAACCCTCCCTGCTGTTCGTTGACCGACTGCCTTTGCGCGTTCCCGGTCAGACAGTGCTGCGACGAAGAGTTCGGCGGGTCCTGACGAACCATAATTGACGAGCAAAGTCATGGGGGTGTTGATACTGGCGCCGGTTTGTGATGCTTCTACAGGAGTCTTGGTTCCACCCTGTTCTTGAAGAATTACAAGGGTGCCGTCGTTAATAAAGAGTCGCGCTGTATCGAGTGCATTGGGATAAGAACCAGTTGCAGCATTTCGAACATCGATCACGAGCTGAGACGCGCCTTGTGCAGTTAATGATGTGATGACATCTGATACTTGATTTACTACATCGTCATGAAAACTTGGAATACGCACGATCCCAATCTCATTCGTTGTATCGAGTAGGCGTCCGGTTACCTCAAGGTCGCCACTAGTCTTTCGCTCAAGCGTGATGTCGTACGGTTCCTGAGTTCTTCCTCTAATAAGAGAGACAGTTACCGTAGAGCCTGGCTGCCCGTGTAGCCGGCGATCAGCTTCGATCGCAGACATAAAACGCGTTGGTTCTCCATCAATCGCACGAACGAAATCACCAGGAAGAATACCGGCTTCCGCAGCAGGTGATCCATCACGAGTCGCTACGACTTGGGTGTAATATCGCCTCGTGACTGTCAGGCCCACATTGCCTTCTGGTAGTACTCCTCTGCGCTCTAAACGATCAACGTCTTCTTCCGAAAGGTAGGCGCTATCACTGTCGAGGCCTTCGGCTAGTCCGCGCAGTGCCCCTTGCATTACTTCGTCAAGGTCTACTTCTTCGACATAGTTATTGGAAATAAGCGAAACTACGTCTTCAAAAATTCGGAGGTGGCGGTAGGTATTTTCACCAGCGGAGACATGTCCGAGGTACCCGCCAATTAAGGTAAACGCGATTACCGGTACAGACGCAAGAGTGATAATCCACCGTGTTTTAGTCGACATAACTATTCCGTGCCGTAATGAGCATCGGGGTGTTGGTCATCTTACTGGATTCTGTGAAGGTCGTCGATTTTCATTGGTCGAATATGCGATGGATTTTCTGAAATGGACAATTAGGGCAGTTTTTTCTGACAAAGGAAGAGGATGGCAATAATTTTGTATCTTGATAAATGTGGCTGAGGCACCACTATTAGGTAACTCTCGATGAATTTAATTGACAAGGCGTAGACAGTTATCGAAACGAGGAATACCCTATTTTGAGAGGGTAATGATGTGCGACTGCTTGGCATTGATTTCGGAGACGTTCGAATTGGTTTAGCAGTGAGCGATCCAACCGGAACGATCGCTCGACCACTGCGTAGCATTACACCAAATGGCACCCTTGATGAATATGCCACCAGTGTCGTGAGAGAAGTGGCTGCGCTTATGGAAGAGGCAGATGGACTTGAAGCTGTTGTTGTAGGTGTACCCCGTTCGCTTGATGGCGCGTTCCACCGACAGACGATCCGAACATTGGCTTTCGTCGATTCTCTCCGCAAGGTAATACCACTCCCGGTACTAACTCAGGATGAACGTTTAACCAGTATTGAGGCTGAGCAACGTTTAGCGATACGGGAGCAAGATTGGCGTAAGCGTAAGCAGTTACTGGACGCAGCAAGTGCCGCCGTGATCCTTCAAGATTATCTCGATGCGCATCGATCCCAGGGCGTTGATGTTAAAGATTAGATTTTTTAGCACCCAGAATGTAACGATGAGAAAGTACGCTTTTGCAACGGTCGTTTCTGTCATTCTTTTTGTGGCTACTGGTGCAATAACCGCATGGGTAACGTGGCGGGATATGTTGCATCAGGTCTCATCTCCTTATAGTGGGATTACTTCGGATTCTGTACTAATTAGAATCCAACCTGGCACCTCGACGAGTGAGATTGCTGCGCGACTTGTTGAGGCTGATGTTGTGTCGAGTGAATGGCTCTTTCGATTTGCTCTGTGGCGAAGTGGTCGTGATCGCGAATTACAAGCAGGAGAGTATCTGTTTGATGTTCCACTTTCGCCGCTTGATGTGGTTGAAAAGATTGCCGATGGTCGTGTGAATCTTCGAAGGCTTACATTTCCGGAAGGTTTGACTCTGGCCGAGATGGCAACCATTTTTGAAACAGAGGGTTTTGGCTTGTCCGGTTCTTTTATCAAGGCGTCTCAGCAGGTGGGCCTTATCTCCGATCTTGATCCTGATGCGATTGACCTTGAGGGCTATTTGTTCCCAGAGACCTATGCGCTGCCTCGTGATACAACCGCGAATGCTCTAGTCCGCGCAATGATTGAGCAATTTCGTGGTGTCTTTGATGAGCGTTTGCGTACTCGTTCACGCGATCGGAAGTTAAGTATTCGACAGGTAGTAACGTTGGCGTCAATCATCGAAAAAGAAACTGGGAAAGGCAGCGAGCGCTCATTGGTATCAGCCGTTTTCAATAATCGTCTTCGGATAGGGATGCCATTGCAAAGCGACCCCACCGTAATTTATGCGCTTGAGGTTGCTGGCATTTATGATGGGAATCTGACACGAGAGAATCTCCAATACGACTCGCCGTATAACACCTACCGGTACCGAGATATACCTCCGGGTCCAATTGCGTCTCCTGGGGGCGCCGCGCTGCGTGCTTCGCTTGAACCAGCTGATGCGAGCTATCTTTATTTTGTGAGTCGTAACGATGGTACACACGCGTTTTCAAACACGCTTCGTGAACACAATCGCAATGTCCGAGAATTCCAGATTGAATATTTCCGCCGACAGCGAGCTAGGGAATGATTGGTCCTAACGTTTTTCTTACTTTTCCGCATTACTGTTAGCGACGTAATTGAACCAGCCATCGACCTCTGTGTAGAAGAGTGGCGTTGCGTCGCGTTGGTTTTCAATGTTGTGGGTAATCGTGTTGGCCTCGTGGTTGTCGTGTGTGCCAGCGATTGTAATTCGGTCAAATAAAACGCCACCGAATGCTAGGTATGCTGCGACCAGTGTCAGGATGACGTTAAATGTTTGCCCGGTTAGGTATAGCTGAATTGGTCGTCCACCAGATGTCTGAGCAGCAAGGTCTCGAAAACGCGATTCGAGTCCAATACTGACGAATGCGAGACAAAAAAACCAACCACGGAAGTCTGACGTTAGATCAAGAATTCCAGCAACTCGGGCATCCCCAAGTGACGGCGTCAGAAGGAACGAAAAAATTACAGAGGCCGCAAGAAAGCCAAGAATGAATTTTGGAAACCGTCTCCAGATTTCCATTGCATCAGGTTTTTGTTCCCTTGATCCATTGTCGTTTCGTTCTATACGAGTGACCCAGAATACGGCGACAAGAAATGCGACGACGCCTATAAGTGTGTTCTGGACCATTTTGACAACAGCTGCGATTTGCTCAGCTTGTTCGCCCAGTAGTGCTCCTGCCGCGACC
>CAYFJM010000134.1:0-5973 GCA_964343415.1 uncultured Vicinamibacteraceae bacterium
AAGGATCGTCTTGATCGGCTGAGATGACGAACGCATGCGGTGCGTCATCGCGTGTTACCCAATCACGGTGAACGCGATAATAATTTTCAAGCCACTGCGTTCGGTACTTGGCCACATTTTCCAAGGCTGCAAAGACAGCGATTGTTCCGTATTCGACGATGTCCTGAAGACGCCAAACGGAGGAATCGTAGGGAACGGGAAAATTCCATCGTGTTTCCTGCGGACCGAGTGGTTGGCTGGGGCCGTTTGGATTGACATACGGAGCCGCGAGGTTCGCACTTGCAATCTCGGTAAGAATGCGTGGTTGACCATGGTAGAGCATGTACTGGCGAGCTGGAGTCCACAGGTCGTACTGGTCGTTGTATATGACACCTTTCTTGCCATCACTGATGAGTGCAGACGCCATAGCCATACCGATTTGAGCTTGGCCTTCAATCAAGATCGGATGAATGTTCGGGTCGTATGGGTCTCGAAACGGTGGCACGAAAATACGGGCACCGCGGCTACCCATCTGATGCATGTCATGAGTGACTTGAGGTTTATAGTCACGATGGATATCAATGGCTAGTCGTGTTTCTTTTTGGGTAAACATGAACCAGTCACGGTTATCGTCGTGGCCGGTATACCGATGGTAGAGATCAGGGTAAACACGGTTGTAACGAGTGTCTTTCGTGTCGTACCAGTGATCGATAACTCGTATCTGACCATCTGGGTTTTGTGATGGAACTAGTAAGACAACGGCGTTATCGAGAATTTCATTGATTTCTGAAGACTCTTCTGTCGCCAGGCGATGAGCGATATTGATGATGGCTTGTCCGTTGCCGACCTCTGTTGAATGGATTGTGGCGTAAAGAAAATAGAAAGGGACACCCTCGCGTGCCAGTGCGCCAGCATCTTCCTCAGACAATTCCCGTGGGTCAGCGAGTCGGTGATTAATTTCAACTAATCGATCAAGGCGGTCCAGATTTTCTTTGGAGCTAATGGTGACGAGAACATAGGGGTGACCATCAGTTGTTGTGCCTCGTGGAATATAGGCAAGGCGTTCAGTTTGAGATTCAAGGTGCTGCAAATATTCGAGTACACGCGGGTATTTGGCGAGTTCACCGTCTGTCCCGATCTCGAAGCCAAAGAAGTCCGCGGGGGTTTGTACGGTCTGTGCCTGCACAGATGATGTGACAAAGCCACCTGTCAAGGTTACGACGATCAACAGTGTACGTAGAGCACGATTCAATAGACGCATACGGTTACAGTGGGTTCTTCCCTGTTGGTTCAGACCGGCAGGATAGCACGCTCAGACATCGAACTATTTATATCTAACAAAACGTTCATGTTTTGGTCACCGAACGTTCATTTTGCATCGGTTACGGTGGTTTCTCATATGCGGTTACCGCTTAAAGGAGGTATTTAGGTGATAAAACTTATAAATCGTGTATTCCGTATGTCGACGGTCGGCATGACATTTGCCGTATTGGTAGTGCTGTGTACTTGGCAATTTAGTTCTTTTTCGCTCACAGCCATGGAACCGACCTCATTGGCTGATGTTATCGAACGGGTGAAACCTGTGGTGGTCAATGTTTCGGTTATTGGTAGTGACGCAACGATGCCTATGGACGATCCGAAACGGTTTTTCGGAGGAGATCGATCATTTGAGGATTTCTTTCAGAAGTTTTTTGGTCGGCAGTCGTTTGTTCAGACAGAAAACGAACAATTGGTTACGAGGGCGATGGGTTCAGGTTTTATTGTTGATCCATCGGGACTTGTCGTGACAAATCACCACGTGGTTACTGGTGCGACGGGTGTCATTGTTACGCTGAACGACGGCATGCAATTTTCAGCAGAGGTGGTCGGATTTGATCCGAAAACCGATCTGTCTTTGCTTCAGATTGAAACCGGTAGAGAGTTGCCCTCTGCGATTTTTGGTGATTCCGACAGAACACGGGTAGGGGATAGGGTGTTTGCTATTGGAAACCCGTTCGGGCTTCAAGGCACAGTTACCACTGGCATTGTGTCGGCGCGAGGGCGAGATATTCAGTCTGGGCCATTTGATGATTTTCTGCAGATTGATGCGCCAATCAATCAGGGTAATTCTGGTGGTCCATTGTTTGATGTTACTGGCAAGGTTATCGGTGTAAACACGGCAATTTTTTCGCCTAATGGTGGCAATGTAGGAATCGGGTTTTCTATTCCAGCCGGCCAGGCCAAACCTGTTATTGAACAACTACGTGTGCAGGGATATGTCGATAGGGGGTGGCTTGGGGTGCAGATTCAGTCGCTCGATGAGGATGTCGCCATAGGTTTAGGCCTGAAGGATATGGTTGGTGCACTGGTAACCAACGTGGTGGTTGACAGTCCAGCGGATGTTGCGGGGATCGAAACAGGAGATGTGGTTACGACGTTTGAGGACAGTCCTGTTGAAAACATTCGTGATTTGATGTTCGCGGTGGCCTCGTCCGGTTCTAAGCGAGAGGTTGAACTGGGTATTCGACGGGGAGCGGAGTTCCTAAAGCTTACGGCTCGGTTGGATGTGAATCCAGAAAATGAAGCTTTATTTGAAAGTCGAGGAGAGACTGGCAAGACTGCTAGTGACACGCTTGGCTTGTCGCTGGCTCCACTATCAAATGAGGTAAGGAAGCGTTTCCAAATTGACGATACGATGACCGGAGTACTGGTCGTTGGGACCGGTGGTGTGAATACGGGTTTATCCCGTGGAGATGTCATTCTTCGTGTTGGAACTCAATTAGTTTCGAAACCATCAGATGTTGTTGGATTGGTTAACACGGCACGAGAAAAGGGACAGTCGTCGGTTGTTTTCTATGTGGCAAACAGTTTCGGTCGGCGTTTTATAGCCGTGTCGTTGTCGTAGGCTTACATTTGAGGTTCTTATGATGATCTTTGTGGGTTCCTCAGAATTATGTTGGTTCGCTACACTACAGATTAGAGCCATTTAACTGATGCGAATCTTAGTTATTGAAGATGACGCCGAGACTCGCGAGTATCTTCATCAAGGGTTGAGCGAGGCGGGTCACGTCGTCGATACGGCTGATAATGGCAATAACGGGGTGTCTTTGGCGTGCGATCCGAAGTATGACGTCATGGTGATTGACCGGATGTTGCCTGGGTGTGATGGCCTTGCGGTTATTCAAGCCGTCCGTGATGCAGGACTGTCGACGCCGGTACTAATTCTCAGTGCGCTAGGCGAAGTGAATGATCGCGTTACGGGACTAGAGCAAGGCGGTGACGACTATCTTGTAAAACCGTTTGCCTTTTCTGAACTTCTTGCTCGACTGGATGCCTTGGTGCGACGGGCAGACATAGAGTCGACAGCAACGCGACTTGTTGTGTCCGATTTGGAGATGGATGTTTTGGCGCGTGAGGTCACACGAGCCGGCCAACCCATTGAATTACAGCCAAGAGAATTTCGACTGTTGGAATATCTCATGCGACACCAAGGGCATGTCGTCACGCGTACGATGTTGCTTGAGCAAGTGTGGGACTATAACTTTGACCCGCAAACCAATGTGATCGACGTTCATGTCAGTCGTCTTCGCCGGAAGATAGACCGCGGTTTTGATACTCCCCTAATTCAGACGGTACGGGGGGCAGGATACGTGCTTCGTGGATCTGAAGAAGCTACTTCGTAGCTCACCGTTTCGTCTGGCTGTAGCGTACGCGGGCCTATTTGCAGGGTCGGCGTTGTTGCTGCTTTCCTTTGTCTACTGGTCGACGGCAGGGTACATGCTCCGTCAAGCTGACGAAACGATCGATGCCGAGATTGCCGGTCTGGCCGAACGATATCGAACCGATGGTCTTGGCGGGCTTACAAGACTTATCGAGCGAAGATTAGTTCGGCAGCAGCCTACTGGGTCTTCTCTCTATCTTGTCGCTGACGCTGCGTATCGACCGCGTGTGGGAAATTTAAGTGCGTGGCCACAGGTGGAGGCCGATAGCGATGGGTGGTTGAATTTTCGACTCGGGCAACCGGAAGGGGAAGAGACGCACTGGGCGAGGGCGCGCCAGTTTCGACTGGATCGCGGATATTTCCTGCTGGCCGGACGCGACATGTACGAGTTGGAGTCGATTCGCGTGACGGTGGTTCAAACAATCATGTGGGGATTTGCGTTGACCATTGTGTTGGCTCTCGTCGGTGGCGTGCTCGTTGGCCGCGGCCGTATCCGACGCGTCAGTGTAATCAACCGGGCGATCAGTGATGTCGTAGCAGGTGACCTGACACGTCGCATTCCCACGGATGCGACCGGGGATGATATTGAACAACTGACGAACAATCTCAATCGTATGTTGGCGGAACTGGAAGAACAGGTCGATGCGGTACAGCGCGTATCGGACAACATCGCTCACGATCTGCGTACACCACTTGCGAGACTTCGCACCAGGCTCGAACTACTTCGAGACAGTGAAACTGAACTAGGCCCGTCTCGTTATGAACTGGCCGAACGAGCGGTTGTCGAAGCGGATGGGCTGCTGTCGACCTTTAATGCCTTACTTCGGATCGCTCGCATCGAGGCCGGAAGGCGGCGACAGGAATTTTCACGGGTCGACATCACACGGTTGATCCATGATGTTGCAGAATTGTACGGACCCCTACTCGACGAAGCCGGATTGCGACTTGATACCCAACGAGAGAGCGGACTGACAGTCGTCGGCGACCGTGATCTACTGTTTCAAGCGGTCGCCAACCTGATTGACAATGTTCTCAAACATGTGCCATCTGGCGGGTCTGTGACGCTGACGAGTCGTTGCTCACCGAGTGGTGTGGATATTGTGGTTGCTGATACCGGTCCTGGCGTTCCGGCCGACGAACGCATCCGCGTACTCGAACGGTTCTACCGGCTTGACGCGAGTCGTACGAAGCCAGGAGCCGGGTTAGGACTAAGCCTAGTAAACGCTGTTGCGAAGTTGCATGATGCGACGCTCTCGCTGAATGAGAATCACCCTGGATTACAGGTTGTGTTGTGCTTTGGTCATACTTCTTCCGAAGATTAAGGAGGTCTAGGTGGTACGGACGGCACTTGTGACGGGAGGCAATCGCGGAATTGGGAAGGAAGTGTGCCGACAACTGGCGCAGCGTGACGCGCATGTCGTGTTGGCGAGTCGAAGCCTGACAGATGGCGAAGAAGCTGCTCATGAGTTGCGTGATGGAGGGCATGAGTCGATTACGGTGATGACCCTGGATGTGTCGAGCCAGGCGTCCGTCACGGCCTGCGCCACGGAGCTTTCGAAGCGCAGCATTGGTATTGATGTTTTAGTTAATAACGCTGCGGTCTGTCCTGACGGTGGTGTGCTCGATATTGAAGATGAAACGATTGAAGTGGCACTACGGACGAACCTGGCTGGCCCTTTTTGGCTCGCACGTGCATTTGTTCCAGCTATGGTTCGTGCTGGGTATGGACGAGTGGTCAATGTTAGTTCGGGGTGGGGCTCTTTCGCAGGCCAGCTTGGTGGCCCGGTCGGGTACTCGGCGACCAAGGCTGCACTGAATGCGTTGACTGTCAAACTTGCGCAAGAAGTATCCGGTGACCTGAAGGTGAATGCCGTGTGTCCAGGATGGGTGCGAACCCGAATGGGTGGAGCAGGTGCGACTCGGACGGTTGAGAAGGGTGCGGAGACGATCGTCTGGCTTGCAACGTTGAATGCTGATGGACCGAACGGAGGGTTCTTTCGTGACAAGCAATCGATTCCGTGGTGATTCACGGCGGTGTGTGCCGTATTCTGGTAGCACGATGACAGGTATGCGGAGGTCACTATGCGTCATGGTCTAAAAGAAATCTTTTCGATCGGATGGGTTGTGTTTTTCTTGGCGAGTTCTCCCCCCCCCGCTTTAGCACAAACGGATCGAGCTGACCGGCATCGCGTGCCGGCGGAATTCATGAGTTATCTGGGTGCTGATTGGCTTGAGCGGGCCGAACGAGTCGAGCAGGAGGAACCGGAGCGAGTACTGGACATGATGAATTTGAG